>NZ_JBGAHM010000010.1:0-100714 GCF_044226135.1 Methylocella sp.
AGGAGATCGGCAAATGCGAAGCGGAGGCGAAGAAGATCGCCGCCAAGCTCGCCAACGCCGATTTCATCGCGCGCGCCCCCGAGGAGGTGGTCGAGGAGAACCGCGAGCGCCTCGCCGAGGCGCAGGGGCGGGCGGAGCGGCTTTCGGCCGCGCTCGCGCGCCTCGGCTGAGCCTCGCCAAAAAAAAAGGGCGTTTGCGAGACGGCTCGCAAACGCCCGACACGTTCAGAACGTAAGGGCCGGCAGAACGTAAGGGCCGGCTCAGCCCTTGAGCAGCGGCTCGAGCAGCTTGTCGAGCGTTTCGGGCGAAACCTCGCCGCTCTGCTTCTTGCCGTTGATGAAGAAGGTCGGGGTCGCGCTGACGCCGAACTCCTTCGAGGCCTGATCGCGCACCTTCTGCACGTCGTCGAGCAGCTTCTGGTTGTTGAGGCACGCCTCGAACGCTTCGCGGCCCATGCCGGTCTGCTTCAGCACGGCTTCGAGCTTGGTCGCCGGCTGGTCGACGAAGGCCCAGTTCTTCTGCTGCGCGAACAGGAGGTCGATCACCGCGTCGCGCTTGTCGTCGCCTGCGCAGCGGGCCAGCATGAAGGCGGCGGCGGCGAGCGGGTCGAGCGGGAATTCGCGCAGCGTGAAACGCACCTTGCCCGTGTCGATATATTTGCTCTTGAGGACCGGATAGGTCGACTGGTGGAAGGCCGCGCAATGCGAGCAGGTCATCGAGGCGTATTCGACGATCGTGATCGGCGCGTCTTTCGAGCCTTCCCAGACGTCGGGCAGGGCGCCCGGCGCCATCAGCGATTCGGCCGAGACCGTGGCGCCCTGCGCGCGCGCCGGCGCCTGAAGGCCGAAGGCGGCGAGAACGGCGAAGGCCGCGCCGGCGGCGCCAAGCGCGAGGCGGCGGCTGAACAGGGCGGCGAACTCGGTCTTCATGAAAAACTCTCCTGCGGGACGGCGACGCGGCCCTAGCGGCCGTCCTCCCGCGCCTTGCGGCTTAGCACATGGGCGCCGAGGCGCGTCAAGGCGTCGCGCAGCGCTTCGTCGTCGATCGCGCACGCCGCGGCGGCCGCGGCCGTCACGATTTCGGGAGGGGGCGGAGCGGGGCGGGGCGCAGGCGGCGCGCGCCGCTCCAGCGGACCCTGCTTCAGTTGCAGGCGGTCGACGCAGCGCCAGCCGAGATGGGCGTTGACCTTTTCGAGAATGACGCCGGACAGATGCTGCATTTCGAGCGCGAAGCCGCCTTCGACGCGCACGCTCAGCGTGGCCGCGGCGCCGGCGCGCCCGCGCGGCGGCCAGTTGAGCGACAGCGGCTGCGAGACGGCGGCGATCCGCTCGCCGACGATCTCGTCCCAGTAAAGCAGCACGCCGGCCTGCGAAAAGCCGCGGCGCGCCAGCGTCTTGTCCATGGCCGACGCGATCAGGTCGGCGATCGGCCGCGGCCCTCGCCTCCTGAACCCCTGCGTCCTGTTTTCGCGCGCGGCCATGGCTCCATTGTAGCGCGGGCCGCCGGCGAGGGCCATGGGCCGGCGGCGCCGGGCTCAGGGCTCGTGCAGCGCGGCGGCGCGACGCCTGATCTCGTCGAGCGAAACATCCTCGACATGGGTGGCGATCCACCACACGAGGCCGAACGGGTCCTCGAACTTGCCGCCGCGGTCGCCGTAAAACTGCGTCCTGACCGGCTCCCGCGTCCTGAGCCCTTCCCGGCCGGCTCTCGCCGCGAAGGCGTCGACGTCGTCGACGTAAAGATGCAGCATGACCGGCGTGCCGCCATAGGCGCGCGGCGAAAGCGCCTGATGCTCGGGAAATTCGTCGCTCAGCATGATCCGCGCGCCGGCGATCGACAGTTCGGCGTGGCCGACCTTCCCCAGATGCTCGACGCGCATGATCTCCCGCGCCCCGAAGGCGCGCAGATAGAAGTCGATCGCCGCCGCCGCGTCGGCGACGGTGACATAGGGGGTGAGGACGGCGCCCGGCGAGCCTGTCTCGTTCATCGGCTTCCTCCTCGTTTGTCTTTCGGCGCCGCATGAGAGCGGCTAAAGCTGGCGCATGTGTGACGCGCCGGAAAAGCGTCCGGACGGGACGGGCGAGGCCGGGGCCAGGGCTCAGGCGATCGCGCCGGCCGCGCTCGGCTGGTACGACCGCTCCCGCCGCGACCTGCCGTGGCGCGCGCCGCCGGGCGCCTTGGCCGACCCTTACGTCGTCTGGCTCTCCGAGATCATGCTGCAACAGACGACGGTCGCAGCGGTCAGGCCCTATTTCGCGGCCTTTCTGGCGCGCTGGCCGACGGTCGAGGCGCTCGCCGCCGCGCCTGACGCCGAGATTCTCGCGGCATGGGCCGGCCTTGGCTATTATTCGCGGGCGCGCAACCTCATCGCCTGCGCGCGACGCGTCGCGCATGAGCTTGGCGGCCGCTTTCCCGACACGGAGGAGGGGCTGCGCGCCCTGCCGGGGCTCGGGCCCTATACGGCGGCGGCCGTCGCCTCGATCGCCTTCGGGCGGCGCGCCGTGGTCGTCGACGGCAATGTCGAGCGCGTGCTGTCGCGCGTCTTCGCCGTCGCCGCGCCGCTTCCGGCCGCACGGGCCGGGCTGCGCCGGCTCGCCGGGGCGGCGACGCCCGCGACGCGCCCCGGCGACTATGCGCAGGCGATGATGGACCTTGGCGCGACCATCTGCGTCCCACGCCGCCCGGCCTGCGTCGTCTGTCCCCTGTCCGCGCCCTGCGCGGCCCGCGCGGAGGGAGATCCGGCGCGCTATCCGGCCAGGGCCAAAAAGCCGGAGCGGCCGCTGCGGCGCGGCGCGGCCTTCTACGTCACACGGCCGGACGGCGCCGTTCTGCTGCGCCAGCGCCCGCCGAAGGGGCTGCTCGGCGGCATGGCGGAAATCCCGTGCGCCCCCTGGAGCGTCGAATTCGACGAGGCCGAGGCGGCGCGCTTCGCGCCGCTCGACGCGCGCTTCCAAAGGGTCGCGGCCGAGGTCGAGCATGTTTTCACCCATTTCGTCCTACGACTTTCGATATACTGGGCCGAGGTCGAGATGGAGCGGGCGGCGCCGCAGGGCTGCCGCTGGGCCCCGGCGCGGCTCGAGGGAGAGGCTCTGCCGAGCGTGATGCGCAAGGCGATCGCCGCCGCGCGCCGCGAAGCCGCGGCGACTCTCCGCCACACGGCGTAAAATTCCGGCAAGGAGGCGCGAAGTGACAAAAAGCGGACGGCGCGGGGCGGGCCCCCGCATCACCCTGACGGAAGGGGCGGTCAGGGTGACGTGGGGCGAAAAGACCCTCGTCATCGCCTCCGCGCCGCAGCCGCCCGACGCCGAGGAGCCGGCCGACTTCACCATCGACATGGACAGCCTGATCGCCTGGAGCCCGCCGCACGACCACATCGAGATCAGCGTCGACGAACTGCAGACGATCATGCAGGCGATCGAGGCGGAGTTCGACCGTCTGGGGCTTTCGCTCGACTTTGAATGAAGGCGCCGCAACGCCCGGCGGGCCATGACGGGCGGGCCATGACGGGCGGGCCATGACGGGCGCGCCTTGCGCGCGCCGGCGCTTTTCGGCACAAGCGGGCGTCATCTGACAGGGGGGCCTCATGTCGCGCACGCCGAAAGAAATCTTCAAGCATCACGCCGAGACGCTCGTCGCCGGCGACCTCGACGGCATCGTCTCGGACTACGCCGACGACGCCGTGATCATCACGCCGAAGGGCGTTTATCGCGGCAGGGACGGGGTTCGCGCCTGTTTCGTCCAGCTTCTCGCCGACGTGCCGGAGGCCGCCTGGGCGCTGCCGACCGAGACCTATGAAGACGACGTGCTGTTCCTCGAATGGACCGCGCGCGCCAAGGACCGCTATGTCGACGACGGCATCGACACCTTCATCTTCCGCGACGGCCTGATCCGCGTGCAGACGGTGCGCTACACGCTGAAGGCCGTCTGAAGCCGCAGACCGCCCGAAGCCGGACGGCGTCGCCGGCTCAAAAATCGCTGGCGATGCCCTTGACCTCCCAGTCGCCGTAGCGGACCGGCTCCGGCCCGTCGCGGCCGTCGATTTCCTTCGGCGGCGCCTGCCTTTCGGCGTCGCGCCGGCGACGGCGCTCCTCGGCTTCGGCCAGCGCCCGCAGCGCCGCCGGCGGCAGCTCGCGGCGCGGCGGCGCGGCTTCGGCGCTGGCTTCTTCGGCGCCGGCGGCGTCCGCCCCGGCCTGCGCTTCGCTGTGAGGCGTCATCGCTCGCGCCCTGTCTCGTCAAATTCGACCGTGTTCACTGTAAAAGCTTTTGGACGGCGGCGAAACCCGCGCGCATGCGGCGCCGCGACATGCTATAAGCGCGCCGTCTGCTTCGGCCCTTTTGGCCCAACCTGGGAGAGCCGCCGTTGAACGCGCCGCCGCGCCAGCCGGACCGTCCGAACGACCGCAGGGACGGGCGCAAGGGGCCGGGCCGCCGTCCCGCCCAGTCGGCGCAGGCCGCGCGCGAAGAGGCCGAGCGCGCTCCGGGCCTTCCGGCGCGTCTCGCCGCGGCGGCGATCCTCTCTGACGTCGTCGCGAAAGCGCATTCGCTCGACGAATGTTTCTCGCCGCAGGCGGTGCCCTCGCGCCTCGGCGGGCTCGAACCGCGCGACGTGGCGCTCGTGCGCTCCATCGTGACGGCCGCGCTGCGACGCCTCGGCACGATCCGCAAGGCTCTGGCGCAGCGCCTCGAAAAGGGCCTGCCGAAGCCCGTCGCCCATCTCGAATGGACGCTGATCGCCGCCGCGGCGCAGATCCTGTTCCTTGACGTGCCGGACCACGCCGCCGTCGACCTCGCCGTCCGCGCGACGCGGCTCGAAGCCAAGGCCGCGCCCTTCGCCGGCCTCGTCAACGCCGTCCTGCGCAACGTCGCGCGCGGGCGCGACGAGATTCTCGCCGAAAGCGACCCGCTGCGCGACGACACGCCAGGCTGGCTCGCCGCGCGCTGGATCCGCGCCTATGGCGAGGGCGGGGCGCGCGCCATAGCTGCCGCGAACCGCGCCGAGCCGACGCTCGACCTCACCGTCTGGTCCGACGCCGAGGGCTGGGCGCAGAGGCTCGGCGGCTTGGTCCTGCCGACGGGCTCGGTGCGGCTTTTGACCCACGCCCCGGTGAGCGAGCTCGAAGGCTACGCCGAAGGCGCCTGGCAGGTGCAGGACGCCGCCGCGGCCCTGCCGGCGCGCCTGCTCGGCGCGAAGCCCGGCATGCGGATCGCCGATTTCTGCGCCGCGCCCGGCGGCAAGGCCGCCCAGCTCGCCACGCTCGGGACCAGCGTCACGGCGATCGACCGGTCCGCCGAACGGCTGAAGCGCCTCGCCGCCAATTTCGAGCGCCTGAAGCTGTCGGCCGAGATGGTCGTCGCCGACGCCGCGACGCTCAGGGCGCAGGCCTTCGACGCCGTGCTCGTCGACGCGCCCTGCCTGTCGACCGGCACCATCCGCCGCCATCCCGACGTCGCCTGGATCAAGCGGTCGTCCGATCTGCCGAAGCTCGCCGAAATCCAGGCGCGCATGCTCGACCGCGCGGTCGAGCTGACGCGTCCGGGCGGCGCGATCGTCTATTGCACCTGCTCGCTCGAACCGGAGGAAGGGGAGGCGCAGATCGCGGCCCTGCTGCGCCGCAATAGCGAGGTGGCGCGCTCAAGGATCAGCCCCGACGAGATCGGGGGGCTCGCCGACGCGATCACGCCTGAGGGCGAAATGCGCGCGCTGCCGTTTCATCTTCCGGCCGACGACCCCCGCGCGGCCGGGCTTGACGGCTTTTTCGCGGCGCGGTTGATCCGCCGCTGACTTGCAACGTCAGCCTGAGCGGTTAAGAAAGCCGACAGTTTTTCCCTTCAATATCATGTCAACGCCGCGCCGGCCTTCGCCTGACGCGCGCTGGTCGAAGCGCGCCCACGCGACCGGCCGACGCGAGAAGCGGGCCGAAAGCGAGAGCATGGATCTGGGACTGTCCGAAAACGTCCCGTCGGACGGGACGGGCGCGCTTCGGCGAGAGCCGCAGGACTCGAAGGAGAACGGCTCTGTGGCCGGATCGGGACTGAAGGATCGGCTGCATGTCGTCCGGCTTCTGTTCGTGCGGGGCGCGGCGCTGTCCTGGCGGCGCGCGCTGTCTCCGTTCCGGGCGCTGTCCTCGCTGCGGCAGCGCCCGCCCGAGCGGCTGCTGATCGCGCCGCAGGACATCCGCACCAGCGACCCGACGCTCGCCGCCGACATTTACGCGGGCTATTTCGCCTTCGCCGGCAAGATCGTGAACGCGCATGGCCGTTCGCCCTTCGAGATCGAGCCGCAGTCCGAGGCCTGGGCCGCGGCTCTGTCAAGCTTCAGCTGGCTGCGCCATCTGCGCGCCGCCGACACGGCGATCTCGAAGGCCAACGCGCGGGCCCTCGTCGAGGATTTTCTTCAGATCTACGGCCGGCCAGGCCAAAATCCCGCCTGGGAGCCGCGCGTCGCCGCGCGCCGGCTGCTCGCCTTTTTATCGCAGTCGCCGATCATCCTGCACGGGGCCGACCGCGCCTTCTACAAACGGTTCATGAAGGGCGTCGGCCGCACCCAGCAGTTTCTGGAGCGCCGGCTCGCGGAGGGGCTCGCCGGCGAGGACCGGCTGTTCGCCGCGCTCGCCCTGACCGAACTCAGCCTCTGCGCCGAAGGGACCGGCAAGCTGCCGCAGCGCGCCGGCAAGCTGCTGGTCGAGGAGCTGCAACGCCAGATCCTGCCCGACGGCGGCCACCTCAGCCGCAACCCGCAGATCCTGATCGACCTCCTGCTCGACCTTCTGCCGCTGCGCCAGGCCTATGCGGCGCGCGGCGCGCAGCCGCCGTCCCAGCTTCTCAACGCCATCGACCGCATGATGCCCATGCTGCGGCTGTTCCGGCATGGCGACGGCGCGCTCGCCCTGTTCAACGGAATGGGCGTGACGCCGCCCGAGCAGCTCGCGACCGTCCTCGCCTATGACGACAGCCGCGCCCGCCCCCTCGCCAACGCGCCGCATTCGGGCTACCAGCGGCTCGAGACCCATGGGGAGGCGCAGGGGAGCTGGCAGGGGAGCGGGCAGGGGCGCGCAGAGGGGCGCGGGGCGCGGCCGGCGATCCTCGTCGCCGACGCCGGCAGGCCGCCGCCGCCGGCGTTTTCGACCAAAGCCCACGCCGGCTGCGGCTCGTTCGAGTTTTCGGTCGGGGCGCAGCGGCTCGTCCTCAACTGCGGCGCGCCCGACGCGAGCCGGACCGCGGCGCGCGAGGCGGCGCGCATGACCGCCGCGCATTCGACGCTCGTCGTCGACGACACCTCGTCCTGCCGCTTCGCCTTTCATCTCGGCGCCCGCAAATGGCTCGGCGACGCCATCGTGGCCGGCCCGACCGAAGCGCTCGTCGAACGGCGCGACGAGGCGGCGGGCTCGACCCTCGCCATCCAGCATGACGGCTACGCCGCGCGATTCGGGCTCGTGCACCAGCGCCGTTTCACGCTCCACAGCGACGGGCGCTGGCTCGACGGCGCGGACCGGCTGCGCGCCGCGACGCCCGGCGTGGCCATGGAGCAGCGGCCGTTCGCGCTGCGCTTCCACATCCATCCCAACGTGCGGCTGAAGCGCGTGCGCGACGGCCATGCGGCGCTTCTCGTCCTGCCCGACGGCGAGCGCTGGCTGTTCGAGACGCCGTGGATCGCCGACATCGAGGAAAGCATCTTCTTCGCCGCGCCGGACGGCCCGCGCGCCTGCGCCCAGATCGTCATCGAGGGCGAGACGCGCGACGGGCTCGAGATCGCCTGGAGCTTCCGGCGGCTCGACGAAGCGTGATCTCTGCGGCCTAAATGTCGCAGGCAAGCCGAATAAAACAATTCGCGCCGCTTCAATCGGCCGTTAACCAAAAATCGCCTCAATGGACCCGCAAGCAGGCAGCGAAGCCCGCGCCTGACGGCGCCGATCGACGCTTCACGCCGCAGGGATCTGGGAACGCGACGATGACCGATTTCAGCCAGCCGTTCGCTTTCGCGCCATATGAGGCGCCGCGCCGCCGGCCAAGACGCGCGCTGCGCCGCGCCGCCGGGCGCGTGCTGCCGGGCGCGGGGATCCTGGCGCTGACGCTGTTCATGGGCGCGCTCTACGTACAGCCGCCGCTGCCCTCGTTCACGGCGCTTTTCGCGCGCGTTTCGGGCGCCGACACGCCGGCGCGGACCGTGGCGCCCGTCGCGCAGGCCGAAGCCGCGGCTCAGCCCGCCGAAGACCCGGCGCAGGCCTATGGCGCCCTGGTCGATCCCCGCAAATTCGCGCTCAGCGTCACGAAAGACACGCCGCCCGTCGTCGCTTCGCTTCAGGCCCGGCTGGAGCCGGCGGCCCCCGCCGAGGAAACCGAGCTCGTCGATCCGCCGTTCCCGCCGCCCTCGCCCCTGCGTCTCGCCGAAACTCCCGACGAGGGCGCGGACGCGCCGCTGCCGGCGCCGCGCCCGCGCGAGCTGGCGGCGCTTCCAAAGACCGAGGCCGCGCCCGCGCCCGTCGTCCCGGCGCCGTCCCGCCGCATGGCGCGGCAGGAGTCGCGTCCGGCGCTCGCCCCCGGCGCCCCGATCGATTCGAGTTCGATCTTCGACAAGCTGTTCGCCGGGCTCAAGTCCTTCGGCCAGCAGCAGCAGCAGCGCGGCCAGGCGCTCGCCTACGCCGCGCCCGACGGCGGCGTCATGAACGACGCGGCGCGGCTCTCGCCGCGCATCCCGTCCGCCGTCACGCCGGGCGTGGACCGCCAGACCGCCGTCTACGACATCAGCGCGCGCACGGTCTACATGCCGGACGGCACGCGGCTCGAGGCCCATTCCGGCCTCGGCGACAAGATGGACGATCCGCGCCATGTGCATGTGTCGATGCGCGGCCCGACGCCGCCCGACGTCTATGAGCTGTCGCTGCGCGAGCAGCTGTTCCACGGCGTGCAGGCGCTGCGGCTGACCCCGATCGGCGGCGGACGCCAATATGGGCGCAACGGCTTTCTCGCCCACACCTATATGCTCGGGCCGAGCGGCGCCTCGAACGGCTGCGTGTCGTTCCGCAATTACGCCGCCTTCCTGCGCGCCTTCCAGATGGGGCAGATCAGGCGCCTGATCGTCGTCTCGAGGCTCTGACGCCGCGGCGCACGGATTTTCTGCGGCGGCCCGGTTTAAAGCTGCTCGGCCGCGGCCTTCGCCTTTCGGATCAGCTCGTCGGCGCTTGCGAGCCTGTCTTTCTTGGGGTCATGCGTCAGCGCCCCGAAATCGCGGGCGAGCGCGGCGCAGACGGCCATCGCGCAGGCTTCTTCGCGCGGATCGCCGCCCCAGCGCAGCAGCACGGCGGCGTCGCGCGCGCCGATCTCCTCCCTGACCGAAGCCGGCGGCTCGGCGGGGGCGTCCTCGAAGCGGATGTCGAAGCCCGCGTCCTCGCCGTCGAAGGTGCAGGGCAGGTAGCTGACCGATTTGAACGGCGCATAGGCCTCGTCGAGCACGATCTTGAGCTTCAGCGCGTCGAGCGCTTTCTGCAGGCTCGCGCGGTCGGGAACGCGGGAACGTTCGAGATAGGCGGTGAGCGCGCGCGCCATTCTGGCCTCCTTGGCGTCAGGGTTCGGGCGAACGGGTCGAAAGCCCGCCTTTAGCGCGCATTCGGACGTCATCAGTCGCGAACGCGCTGTAACATTTTGTTTTTTCACATGTTCTTAACGTAAAAGTCTGCAACTTCCACTAAAAATGCTCTTAGCGCGAACGGCGCCGTCGCGCCAGACGTCTTCGCGCCGCAGCGGCGCGCTCAGGCGTCGCGACGAAACGCGGCCGCCATCGCCGCCCAGCCGCGCGCCCGCGCCTCCGGGTCGGCGTCGAGCGTGACGTCGGTCACCACGGCCACGCTGTCGGCGCCGGCGGCGAGCACGCCCGGCGCACGCTCCAGCGTGATTCCGCCGATCGCGACGAGCGGAATGTCGCCGATCCGGCGCTTCCACTCGCCGACGCGCTCAAGCCCTTGCGGGCCGAAGCGCATGGCCTTGAGCCGCGTCGGATAGATCGGGCCGAGCGCCACATAGTCCGGCCGGCACGCGAGCGCGCGCGCGAGTTCGGCCTCGTCATGGGTCGACACGCCAAGCCGCAGTCCGGCGCGCCGGATCGCCGGAAGGTCGGCGTCGTCGAGGTCTTCCTGGCCGAGATGGACGAAATCGCAGCCGCAGTCGATGGCGAGCCGCCAGTAGTCGTTGACGACGAGCTGCGCCCCGTAAGCTTCGCACAAGGCCTTGCTGGTCACGATCTCCTGACGCAGGCGCTCGTCGTCGGCGTCCTTGACGCGCAACTGCGTCAGCCGCGCGCCGCAGGGCAGCAGCCGCGCGATCCAGTCGGAGCTGTCGGCGATGGGGTAGAAACGCTCAAGCACGGGTCATGTCCGCGGGCGCGGAGGCCGGCGCGTCTTCGACCGAAGGCGAGGGCCGTTCGCCGCCGGACCGGGCGTCCGAAGCATGGCCCTGGCGCTCAGCCTGGCGCAGATCTTGGCGCGAAACCGCCGGCGCGTCGGAAAAGGCGCGGCCGAGCGTCGGGGTCGAGGGGCAGGCCATGTCGCGCGGCTCCATCGGATCGGCGAGGCGGCCGACGCGTCCGGCCTCGACCGCGAGCGCGAAGGCGCGGGCCATGGCCGCCGGATCGCCCGCCCTGGCGACCGCCGTGTTGAGCAGAACGCCGTCATAGCCAAGCTCCATGGCGGCGGCGGCATGGGAGGGCGCGCCGAGCCCGGCGTCGACGATGAGCGGAACGTCCGGGAAATGCGCCCGCAGCGCGCGCAGGCCATAGACGTTGTTGAGCCCGCGGCCGCTGCCGATCGGAGCGCCCCAGGGCATCAGCACCTCGCAGCCGGCCGACAACAGCCGTTCGGCCGCGACGAGGTCCTCGGTGGTGTAGGGGAATACTTCAAAGCCGTCGCGGCGCAGGATGCGCGCCGCCTCGACGAGGCCGAAGAGGTCGGGCTGGAGCGTGTCGTCGTCGCCGATCACCTCGAGCTTGATCCAGGGCGTGTCGAAAATTTCGCGCGCCATCTCGGCCGTCGTCACCGCCTCCTTGACGCTTCTGCAGCCGGCGGTGTTGGGCAGGACGCGCAGGCCGAGGCCGCGGATCAGAGCCCAGAAGTTTTCGCCCGCGCGGCTCGCGCCGGATTCGCGCCTGAGCGAGACGGTCACGATCTCGGGCCGCGCCGCCTCGACGGCTGCGGCGAGGACGGCGGGGGAGGGGTATTGCGCCGTGCCGAGCAGCAGGCGCGACGACAGGGAGACGCCATAAAGGCGGAGCGGGTCGTCGATCATCCGCCCTGCCTCGGGCTGACGATTTCGACCGCGTCGCCGTCCTTGAGCTCGGCGCCGGCGCGGGCGTCGCGCCGCACGAAATCGCGATTGAGCGCGGTCGCGACATGACGTTCGTCATAGTCGAGTTCGGCGAGGAGCTCGGCGAGCGTCCTCGCCCGCGCCTCAAGCGTCTTGCCGTTCACTTCGATGCGCATGGCCGTCTCGGATCTGGTCGTCGTCTCGAGGTTCGCCGCGGGGGGTCGCGCGCAGCGCGGCTTCGGGGTCGGCGCCGCGCAGCGCGACGTCGACGGCGCGGCGCGCCACCGCCGGGGCGAGCAGGAAGCCGTGCCTGTAGAGCCCGTTGAGGACGATTCTTCGACCCTCGACCCTGACGCGCGGCAGATTGTCGAAAAAGGCCGGCCTGACGCCCGCGCCGGTCTCGACGATTTCGGCCTCGCCGAAGGCCGGATGCGCCGTATAGGCCGCGCCGAGAAGCTCCAGCATGGCGCGCGCCGTGACGCGCCCGGCCTCCTCGTTCTCGATCATCGTCGCGCCGATCATGAAGCGCCCGTCGCCGCGCGGCACGATATAGACCGGATGCCGCGGATGGATCATGCGGATCGGGCGCGACAGCGAGACGTCGCGCGTCTGCAGGACGAGCATCTCGCCCTTGACGCCGCGCAGCCCTTCAACCTCGCGGCGCGCGTCAAAACCGCGGCAGTCGATCGTCCAGTCGACGTCGTCGTCAGCGACCGGCGCGGCCCCGGCGCCATAGCGCAGCCGGACATTGGGAGAAGCTTCGAGGCGCGCGGCCAGGGCCCTGATCGCGGCGCGCGGGTCGAGATGGGCCTCGTGCGGGAAAAACAGGGCGTCGTCGAAGCGGCCCGCGAGATCGGGCTCGAGCTCGGCGACGCGCGCGCCGTCGACGCGCTCGAAGCCGCTCGTGCGCCGCGCGAAACGCGCAAGCTCCGGCCGGTCGCGGGCGGGCGCGACGACGAGCGAGCCGCGCCGCAGCGCGACGGGGACGGTTTCGGTCCAGAAGGCGAGCGCCTCGAACCCAAGCTCGACGACGACGGGCTCGGCGCTCTCGGCCTCGCACCAGGGCGCGATCATCCCGCCCGCGAGGAAGCTGCATCCGAGCCCTGGCCCGTCGCGGCGCTCGACGACCTCGACCTCGGCGCCCGCCTCGGAGAAGGCGAGGGCGGCGCAAAGGCCGAGCACGCCCGCGCCGATCACGCGCACGCGCGGCGCCGCGCGCCCGGGGCTCATGGCCGCATCCTTCCGGACGGCCGAGGGCGGGGATTGAATGGGGAGAAGGTCATGAGGGCGGCCATTCCTACGCCAGCGCGAACTGGATCAGGTTCGAAGGGTCGCCGGGCCGCCGCGAATCGCGACGCCGCCGGCCTCTCAGCCCCCTGGCGGGGATCCCCTAGGCAGGCTTCATAGGTAGGCGCGCCGGCCGCGACCGTCAAGCGAGGCGGGCGCGCCGCATGGCCAAGCCAAGCTTTCGCGTTCGCGCAAGCGCCCTTCGAAAATTGGCCAAGCTTTCGCGTTCGCGCAAGCGTCTGTGGAAAAGCGGCGGGCCTCGGGTAGGATGGTCCGGCGCGGGGGCGCATGATCAGCGCGCCCGCAAGGACGGATCGAGGCTCCCGGATCGGGGCTCACGGGTCGAGGTTTGGCGAAAAACGTCTTTTCCATCGCGCCCGGCGCGCCCTTCCTGAAGACCTTCGCGCGGAGCTTTCTCGAGGGCCGCGTCGTCGCGGGGTTTTCGGCCGCGCTCGGGCCGCTCGCCCTCGCCGACGCCACGATCTACACGCCGACGCGCCGCGCCGCCCGCGCGCTCGCCGACGAGTTCAGCCGCCTTCAGCCCGGGCGCGCGACTCTGCTGCCGCGCATCCTGCCGCTCGCGGCGCTCGAGGAGACCGAGACCGAATTGATGTTTGAGGCCGGCGCCCCGTTCGACGAGGGCGAGGGGGCGGACATCTTCGCGCCGCCGCCGGCCGTCGGCGCGCTCGACCGGCGCATGCGGCTCGCGGAGCTGATCCTCGCCTGGGCGCGCGCGCTGCGCGGCGCCATTGTGAAAATCGGCGCGGACGGGGCGAAAATCTGCGACGACAGCGAGCCGCCCCTCGTCGCGACCTCGGCCGTCGACGCCTTCGCGCTGTCTGGCGACCTCGCGCGGCTCATCGACGAGCTTGCGATCGAGGACGTCGAATGGCGCAGCCTCAATCCGCTCGCCGCGGGCTTCGACGACTACTGGCGCATCACGCTCGACTTCCTGAACATCGCGATCGAGCGCTGGCCGCAGATTCTGGCCGAGCGCGGCCTCGCCGACCGGGCGAGCCGGCAGCTCGCGCTGATCGAGGCGCAGGCGCGCCGTCTTGGCGGCGAAGGCGGCGCGCCGGTGGTGGCCATCGGCGTCAACGGCACGAGCCGCGCGGCGGCGCGGCTGCTCGACGCCGTCGCCCGCGCCCCGCGCGGCGCCGTGGTGCTGCCTGGCCTCGACTTCGACCTCGACGAACCCGCCTTCGCCCAGGTCCTGCGCGCGAGGGAAGGACATGAAGCGGCCTTCACGCATCCGCAGGCGGCGCTTGCGCGGCTTCTCGAGGCGCTGAAGATCTCGCGCGCCGACGTCGTCGAGCTTGGCGCGCCGGAGCGCGCGCTGAAGGCCCGCGCGCGCTTCGTGTCGCAGGCGCTCGCGCCGGCCGAGACGACCGAAGGCTGGTTCGCCTGGCGCGAGGCGGAAGGGGCCGGCGCCCTCGAGGCGGCGCTCGAAGGCGTGAGCCTGATCGAGACCGCCGACGAGCGCGAGGAGGCGCTGGCGCTCGCCATCGCCATGCGCGAGGTTCTGGAGCGCCCCGAGGCCACGGCGGCGCTGGTCACGCCCGACCGCGAGCTGGCGCGGCGCGTCGGCGCCGAGCTTGCGCGCTGGGGCGTGAACGTCGACGATTCGGGCGGGGCGCCGCTTGGCGCGTCCGAAGCCGGGCTGCTCGCGCGCCACGCCGCCGCCTGCGCCGCGGCCGCCATGAGCGCGCCGAGCGTCGCGGCGCTGCTCGCGCATCGGCGCGTCTCGCTCGGCCTTGGCGAGGAGGAGGCGCGACGGCGCGTCCCGCTGCTCGAAATCGGCGTTTTGCGTTCGCCGGGCGGGGCGCTGCTGCGCGACCCCGAGGCGGCGCTGCGCGCGGCGGCCGGGGCGGCGGGCGATCGCCATGCGCATCCGGCGCAGGCGCGGCTGTTTCCCCAGGAGCAGGCGGCGCTGCAGGATCTGCTCGAACGTCTCGCGGCCGCGCTCGCGCCGATGCTGGCGCTTGACGGCGAGCATGACCTTTCGGTCTGGGCCGACGCGCATGAGGCGACGCTCGACGCCTTGCGCGCGCCGCAGGAGGCGCTCGCCGACGACGAGGCCGCGCTCGCCGCCCTGTTCGACGAATTGCGCCTTTCGGCCCGCCCGGCCATGGCTTTCGACGCGGAAAGCTATCTGCGCTTCTTCGCCTCGATCGCCGGCGAGGCGCGTTTTGCGGGCGACGGCCGGGTCCATCCGCGGGTCAAGATTCTGGGCCTCATCGAGGCGCGGCTGATGGACGCCGACCTCATCCTGCTCGGCGGGCTCGACGAAGCCGTCTGGCCGCCGCAGGCGCAGATGGACTGTTTCCTCAACCGGCCGATGCGGGCGGCGCTCGGCCTGACGCCGCCCGAGCGCAGGCTCGGCCAGGCGGCGCATGACTTCACGCAGGCCATGGGGCGCGCCACGGTCGTGCTGAGCCGCGCGCGCAAGCGCGGCGGGGCCCCGACCGTCGCCTCGCGCTTCGTGCAGAGGCTCGCCGCGCTCGCCGGGCCGCAGTGGGAGGAATGCGCCCGGCGCGGACAGCGCTTTGTGGATTATGCGCGCCTCGTCGACCGCGCCGGCGACGAGCCCGCGCCGCCGCGCCGGCCGCAGCCAAGGCCGCCGGTCGAACTGCGCCCGACCTCTCTCAGCGTCACCCGCGTCGAGACGCTGCGGCGCGACCCTTACGCCGTCTACGCCGAGAAAATCCTGCGCCTTCTCCCGCTGCCGGGCCTTGACGAGGATTTCGGGCCGGCCGAGACGGGCGGCGCGATCCACGCCGCCGTCGAGCGTTTTTCAAGGACCGTCGGCGCCGGGCCGACGCCGCCGGACGCGCGCGCGCTGTTTCGCCGGTTTCTGGAGGAGGAGCTTCATGCGCAGATCGAAGACGCCGATTTTGCCGCCTTCGCCCTGCCGCGCCTTGACCGCATGATCGATTTCTATGTGAGTTTCGAGGCGCGCCGGCGGTCCGGGACGGCGCCGCTCGCGAGGCTCGAGATCGAGGCCTCCGCCTCCCATGAACTGACGCTCGCCGACGCGTCGACGTTCCGCCTGACGGCGCGCGCCGACCGCATCGAGCGCCGCGCCGACGGGAGCGTCGCCGTCATCGACTTCAAGGCCGGGAGCGTGCCCGGCAGGAGCGAGGTCGAGGTGGGTTTCGCGCCGCAGCTCACGCTTGAGGCGGCCATGGCCCGGCGCGGCGCCTTCGGCTTTTCCTGCGACGGAGACGTCGAGGGGCTTTACGTCAAGCTCGGCGGCGCGCAGGGCGGGAAGGAGCTCGCGCTGACGTTCAAGTCGAAAACCTTCGGCGACCTCGCCGAAGACCATTATGAGCATCTTTTGGGGCTGCTCGCGCAGTTCCGCGACCCGCAGACGCCCTATCCGCCGCGGCCCTTTCCGAAATTCGCCGCCGCCCATAATCCTTACGACCATCTCGCGCGGGTGCGCGAATGGGCCGCGGGCGGCGAGGAGGAGGGCTGATGGGCTTCTTCAAGATTCCCGATCAGACTCTCAAGAAACAGCGCGACGCGGCCGACCCTGCGGCCTCGGTGTGGGTTTCGGCCAACGCCGGCTCGGGCAAGACCCATGTGCTGACGCAGCGCGTCATGCGGCTTCTGCTGCAGGGCACGCAGCCTTCGCGCATTTTGTGCCTGACCTTCACCAAGGCCGCGGCGGCGAACATGTCGGCGCGCGTGTTCCGGCTGCTCGCCGAGTGGACCCGGCTCGACGACGACGCCCTGCGTCGCTCGATCGAGGCGACCGGCGCGAAGGCCCCCGGGCGCGAAGACCTCGCAGAGGCGCGCCGCCTGTTCGCCCGCACGGTCGAGACGCCGGGCGGCCTGAAGATCCAGACCATTCACGCCTTCTGCGAAAGGCTGCTGCATCTCTTCCCCTTCGAGGCGAACGCGCCCGCGCGTTTCGAGGTCGCCGACGACGAGCGTCGCGACGAGCTTCTGGCGCGGGCGCGGCGCGAGGCGCTTGAGCGCGCGCGGACCGACGAAGCGTTCGGGGCGCTCGTCGACCGCGTGGCGCAGGATTGCTCCGGCGCGGATTTCGACCGTGTGCTGCGCGAGGCTCTGGCCATGCGCGCCCAGCTGCGCGAGGACTGGCCGGGCGGGCGCGAGGACGTGTTGCGCAAGGCGCTGAAGCTGCCCGCGGAGCGTGACGCGGCCACGATTTTCGCCGAAATGGCCGAGGGCGGGATCGCGCCGGGGCGCTGGCCGGAGATCGCCGCCTTTCTGGCGACCGGCAAGGCGAAGGATTCCGCAAAGGCGGAGAAATTGCGAAGCGCGATCGCCGCCCGCGCGCAGGGCGATCTCGACGCGGGCTTCGCGCATTACCGGGGCCTGTTCTTCAACGCGTCGGACGACGCCCCGGCCAAGGACCTCCTGTTCAAGCCGCTGAAGGACCAGCGTCCGGAGCTGCTTGAAGAATTTCGCGCCGAGCAGGCGCGTCTCGTCCGCCTCGACGCCGAGCTGCGCGCCGCCGAAACGCTGTCGCGCTCGCAGGCGCTCGCCGGCGTCGTCGACGCGATCTTCGCGCGCTATCTGCGGCTCAAGGCGGAGCGGGCGATCCTCGATTTTGACGATCTCGTCGACCGCACGCTGACGCTGCTGACGCGCTCGGCGCCAAGCTGGGTGCTCTACAAGCTCGACGCCGGAGTCGACCATATTCTGGTCGACGAGGCGCAGGACACGAGCGACGCGCAATGGCGCATCCTGACGAGCCTCATGGGCGAATTCGCCGTCGGCCGCGGCGCCAACGAGGCGGCCCGCACTTTTTTCGCGGTGGGCGACGAGAAGCAGTCGATCTTCTCCTTTCAGGGCGCGGCGCCGCACATGTTCCACGAGATGCGCCGCGCCTTCGAGACCAAGTTCGCGCGCGGCCGCGAAACCTTCCGGCATGTGACGCTGACCCATTCCTTCCGCTCCGCTTCGGGCGTGCTTTCGGCGGTCGACGGCGTCTTCGCCGAACAGGGCTTCCGGCGCGGCCTCGTCGCCGAAAACGAAGTCTGGATGGGCCATGAGCCGATCAAGACGCGCCTGCCGGCCCTGGTCGAGATCTGGCCGCTCGTCGGCCCGGGCGAGACGAAGGAGCGCCGCGACTGGCGCCTGCCGCTCGACCTGCTCGACGAGATGGACCCGTCGAGCCGCGTCGCCGAGCGCGTCGCCGAACAGGTCGCGCGCCTTGTCAGGCCCGGCTCGACGGAGCGCGTGCATGACGACGCGACCGGCGCGCCGCGCCCGGCGCGGCCGGGCGACGTGCTCATTCTGGCGCGCCGGCGCGGCGTGTTCTTCGAGGCGGTGATCCGGGCCCTGAAGCGCAAGGGGGTTCCCGTCGCGGGCGCCGACCGCCTGCGGCTCGGCGAGCATATCGCCGCGCAGGACCTCGTGGCGGCGGGCCGCGCGGCGCTCCTGCCGCAGGACGATCTGTCGCTCGCCTGCGCGCTGAAGTCGCCGCTCGTCGGGCTCGACGACGACGATTTACCATCGCGCTCGCGCCGCGGCGCGCGGGCGGGCTCTATGACGCGCTCGCGGCCTCGAACGACCCGCGCCATGTCCGCGCGCGCGAACGCATTGACGCGTGGCGCGCGCGGGCGGCGCTGCGCCCGTTCGATTTTTATGCGCGGCTGCTGAGCGAGGACGGCGGACGCCGCGGCGCTCGAAGCGCGGCTCGGGCGCGAGGCGGCGGACGCGCTCGACGAGTTCTTGCGGCTTGCTCTGGCGCATGAGGCCGAGGCCGCGCCCTCGCTGTCCTGCTTCCTCGCCCTGTTCGAATCGACGGAGCGCTCGGTCAAGCGCGACATGGAGGCCGGCGGCGACGCGGCCCGCGTCATGACCGTGCACGCCGCCAAGGGGCTCGAAGCCAAGATCGTCTTTCTGCCCGACGCCTGCAACGGTCTCTCGGCGCAGCACGACCCGAAAATCTTCGCGCTCGAGGAGCGTCATCTCGGCAGGCGCCCGGTGCTGTGGTCGCCGCGCAGGGCGGAGGATTGCGCGGAGGCGGCGCTGGCCCGGGCGCGGGCGCGCGAGCTCGCCGAGGACGAATATCGCCGCCTGCTCTATGTGGCGCTGACGCGGGCCGAGGAGCGGCTCTATATCGCGGGCTTCCATGGCGCGAAGGATCCGCCGGCGCTGTCCTGGGCCAGAATGATCGAGGCGACGCTCGGCGCCGACGGGCGCTTCGAGGAAGCGGAGGCGTTCTGGAGCGCCGATGAGAAGGTGCTGCGCCTCGTCGTCGAGGCGGAGGCGCTGGGCGCTGGCCGAACCGCGCCCGCCGCGCCGTCCGGCCGCGTACCGACTGGCTGGCGCAAAAGCTCGCGCCGCCGCAAGAGGCCGCGCCGCCGATCCGCCCCTCGAGCGCGCTCGCCGCGGCCGACCGCCGCCGCTTGGCGCTGACGCGCAGCCGCAGGGCCGGAAGCTGAGGTCCGGCGCGCTCATTCATACGCTGCTGCAATATCTGCCGGCCGTCGCGCCGGCGCGGCGCGCCGCCGCGCGCGCCTTTCTGGCCCAGCGCCGCGGCGGCCTCGACGAGGCGACGCGCGCGCGCTCGCGACCGACGCGCTCGGCGTCGTCGAGGCGCTGGAGCTCGCCGCGCTCTACGGCCCGCGTTCACGCGCCGAGGCCGCGCTCGCCGGGACGGCGCGCCTGAGCGACGGGCGCGAGGTCGCCGTCGTCGGCATCATCGACCGGCTCGCCGAGACGGAGCGCGAGCTCGTCGTCGCCGACTACAAGACCGGCGCGCCGCCGCCGCGCGACGCGCTGCCCGCCGCCTATGTCACGCAGATGGCGCTCTATCGCGCCGCGCTTGCGCCGCTGTGGCCCGGCCGCGCGCCGCGCCTGCTCCTGATCTGGACCGAAGGGCCGCGCGTCGACGAGCTGCTTGCGGGCGAGCTCGACGCCGCGCTCGCCGCCCTTTCGGAGAACGGCCGCGCCTGCTGTCCGCGCTTTGACGCAGGAAGCTGGGCGTTCTTACGTTCCTTGACTGAAATCAAACCGGCGCGGCCCTGGGCGGCGCCCGGCAAATCGAGAGCGAAACATGTCGTCGACCGTCAAAGTCACCGATGAGAATTTCAAAGCCGACGTCGTCGACGCCAAGGGCCCGGTGGTCGTGGATTTCTGGGCCGAATGGTGCGGCCCCTGCAAGATGATCGCGCCCGCGCTCGAGGAGATCGCCGACGAGCTCAAGGGCAAGATCACCATCGCCAAGCTCAACGTCGATGAAAATCCCGGCGTCGCCGGGGCTTTCGGCATCCGCTCCATCCCGACCCTGATGCTGTTCAAGGACGGCAAGGCCTTTTCGACCAAGGTCGGCGCCGCCCCCAAGGGCGAGCTCAAGAAATGGATTTCCGAGGCGATCTGACGCCGGCTGTCATAAGACCGGGCTTTCATCGCGCGGCCGGCTGAAGGACCTCGAAAGAGGTCCTTTTTGCGTGCGGCCGGCTGAAAAGGGCGCAGCCATGGGCCGCTATGCGGTGAAGGAAATCTTCCTGACCCTGCAGGGCGAAGGCGCGCAGGCCGGCCGCGCGGCCGTGTTCTGCCGGTTTTCGGGCTGCAATCTCTGGTCGGGCCGCGAAGAGGACCGCGAAAGGCGGTCTGCCGCTTCTGCGACACGGATTTCGTCGGCATGGACGGGGCGGGGGGCGGCGCCTTTGCGGACGCCGACGCGCTCGCCGAAGCGATCGCCGCGCGCTGGCGCGGCGACGCGGCCCGGAAATTCGTCGTCTTCACCGGCGGCGAACCGCTTCTGCAGCTCGACGACGCCCTGATCGCCACGGTCCATGCGCGCGGCTTCGAGATCGCGGTCGAAACCAATGGCGCGCTGGCGCCGCCGGACGGCGTCGACTGGCTCTGCGTCAGCCCCAAGGCCGGCGCGAAGCTCGTCGTGTCGTCGGGCTCGGAGCTGAAGCTCGTCTATCCGCAGGAGGGACTTTCGCCGCAGACGCTGCTCGCGCTCGATTTCGCGCATTTCTGGCTGCAGCCGATGGACGGGCCGGCGTGCGCGGAAAACGTCAAATCGGCGGTCGCCTATTGCCTCGAACATCCGCGATGGCGCCTGAGCCTCCAGACGCACAAGATGATCGGCATCCCCTGACGCAGGCGGCCCGCGGCGCGTGCGCCTGCGCCAAACCCCCGATCTCGTTTTCCGCAGCTGCGCCAGAACCTTCCATGCGTCATATGGCGACGCAAATATGATGTCGTGGTTCACTCGGTTTTCCTGACCGGAAACGCGCGCTCGCCCGAGTCGCCGCGCCGCATGAACATGCGACGGAAGATTTCAGCGCGCGCAAGCTCTCGCCCGAGCCATGTCGACAACAGGGCCCGCCCAAGCCCGAGAAGGACGCCCGCGCCGATCAGGGCGAGCGCGAGCGCGCCGAGCGCGCCGCGCCAGAACGCGTCGGGCGCGACGACATACACAGCCCGACGAGGGCGAGCGCCGACAGGATCTTGTGACGCAGAAGCAGGTTGTAAAACGACATGGGGCTTTTCCTTGCGCAGGACGGCGAAGCGCCGCCGGCGCGCCTTGCGCCGCCTGGGCGACGTCAATCCGCTCTCGGGCATGGCCGAGCCGACCGCCCGGCAAGCGTGGCGTAGTCGGCGAGCCGGCGCAACAAGCCGGCCTGACGCGCGCTCAAGGGCGGGCTCGTGCGGAACGAGGCGGAAGGGCTGATCACGAGACTGTGTTCCTGCGGGCGGAGACTGGAGCGCCGCGCGTTTGGTCCCGTCCGGCGGCGCTGGCTTGCCGCAAGAAATGTATGTGAGGGCAATCCGGCGTTTCTCCTATATATCTCCCGGAAATTTCGGGCGGACGCGCCCGAAGCACGAGGCAAAGACCCGAAACCCGAATGAAAATCACCCAGGCTTTCCATTTCGAGGCGGCGCACATGCTGCCGCGCGTGCCCGAGACGCATCGCTGCCGCCGCCTGCACGGCCATTCCTATCGCGTCGAACTCGAGCTCGAAGGGCCGGTCGATCCGCGAACAGGCTTCGTGGTCGATTTCTTCGACATCGAGGCCGCCTTCGGCCCTCTGCTGGCGCGGCTCGACCATCATTATCTGAACGAGATCGAGGGCCTCGAAAATCCGACCGCCGAGCTCATCGCCGTCTGGATCTTCGAGCGGGTGCGGCCGCTGCTCGCCACGCTCGCCAAAGTCACGGTGTTCGAGACGCCGGACTGCTGGCCCACCATTCCGACCGAGGCATGGTCCGGTCGGATCGAATGGAAACGGCGGGAGCCTGCGAATTGTGATGCGCGCCGGCGCCGGGGTCTGATAGGCTCGCCGCGCCGGCCGTCAAGAAGCCGGGACGTGGGGAAGCCCCGATGGCGCGGATCGAAATCGTCCATTCGACCGACTACAGATATCGCAATCCCGTCGGCCTCTCGCGCCATCGGCTGATGCTGCGCCCGCGCGACAGCCACGACCTGCGCATCAATCACGCGAGCCTGTCGGTCGACCCAAAACCCTCGGCCATTCGCTGGGCGCATGACGTCTTCAACAACTCGGTCTGCTATCTGTCGTTCGATCCCGACCTGCGGACGCAGCGCCTCAGCATCGTCTCGACGCTCGACCTGACCCATTACCCCATTGGCGCCGACCTGCCGCCCTGCAGCGTCGATCCGGCGGCGGAGCTCTTTCCGTTCTCCTATGAGGCGCAGGAAATCCCCGACCTCGCACGGCTCGCGGAGCGGCAGGAGCCGGACCCGAAGCGCGTCGTCGACGCCTGGGCGCGGCGCTTCGTCTCGGGCAGGGGAGAGGTCCAGACCCTGAAGCTGCTCGCCGACATGACGCGCGCCGTCAGGGAGGAGCTCGCCTATGGCGCGCGCCATGAGGAAGGCACGCAGACCGCGGCCGAGACGCTGGAGCGCGGAACCGGCACCTGCCGCGACTTCGCCGTGGTGATGATGGAGGCGGTCCGCACGCTCGGCTTCGCCGCGCGCTTCGTCACCGGCTATCTTTATGAGGAGGACACCAGGGGCGAACTGCGCGGCGGCGCCTCGACCCACGCCTGGTGCAGCGTCTACCTGCCGGGCGCGGGCTGGGTCGAATATGACCCGACCAACGGCCTGCTCGCCGGCCAGAGTCTGGTGAGGATCGCGGAGACGCGCACGGCGTCTCAGGCGCTGCCGCTGTCGGGCGGATATTTCGGCGGGGCGGACGACACGCTCGGCATGGACGTCTGCGTCGCGGTGCGCTCGGCGCCGCTCGCGCCCGCACGGCCGGCGTCTGCGCAGGAGCGGGCGGCGGTGTAGGCCGGGAGCCCATGCATGACGTTGAATTTGCGTCGTCCTTTCGCTGTGATCCGAGTCTCGTGTTTGAGCCTCCTAAACGCTTGGTCATGGCGAAGCGCCTGTTTTGGCGGTCGGACGCGGCGCGGCAGGACGGCGATCTCTTGTGTCGCCTCGCGGCGCGCGCCTGGAGCGCGTTCAGCGTTCATCGAGTCGCGAACGCACTCTAACATCTTGGTTTTCCGCATTTTCTTAACGTAAAAGTCTGCAGCTTTTACTGAAAATGCGCTAGAACAGCGAGCCCTGTTCGGGCTTGCGACGCCGCGCGCCGGGCGGTTTCCGCGCCGGGGCGCGCTCGGCGATGCGTGCGGGCTCGCCGCCCGCCACGGCGGGGCGATCGCCGTCTGAAAAACGCAGCGTCAGCGCGGCGCCGTCCACGACTTCGGCGGCGCGCCGGACGAGCTTCGCGTCGCCGTTCAAGGATCAGCGCGAAAACCACGCGCCAGAATGTTTTCATAGCCGAAGCTTGCTTAAAGCTGTTCGAGCCGCCGCAGATCGGCGCGGCGCGCGGCGATCGCGTCGGCGGCCGCGTGCCGCATGCGCCGCGCGAGCGCGTCGAGCGCGGCGCGTCCCGCGGCGGCGCGCCGGCTCTCGGCGCGAAGTTCGCGGCGCGGGCGGCCCCGAGCCGCGCGGCGAGGGCGGTGAAGGCCGAGACGTTTTTCGCGCCGCGTGACGCTCGCGAGGCGCAGGCGGCGGCCGAGATTGTCGAGCCGTTCGAGAAACCGGCGAGCCGCGCCTGCGGCGACTGGCGCGCGAGACGCTGCGCCGCGCGCTCGACCATGAGGCGACGGCGGTCCTGCTCGCGCGCGATCGCGCCCGCGACGCGCCGGCCGGCATGGTCGAGCTCTGGCGCGCGCGCGGCCATGATCTCGTCGGGCGCGGGCAGGGCGCGCGCCGCTGTGCCGCGCAGGTCGCCGCGCCGCTGCTCGACCAGACGGCGCATCGCCGCGGCGTGGCGGCGCGAGAGCGCGGCGAGGTCGGCCGCGAGTTCGAGCCGCACGGGCACGGCCTTTTCGGCGGCGCCGGTCGGCGTCGGCGCGCGATGGTCGGCGGCGTGGTCGATCAGCGTCCAGTCGGTTTCATGGCCGACTGCGGCGATGATCGGAATGGCGCTCGCGGCCGCGGCCCGCGCCACGATTTCCTCGTTGAAGCCCCACAGGTCTTCGAGCGAGCCGCCGCCGCGCGCGACGATGACGACGTCGGGGCGCGGAATCGGGCCGTCGGGCGGCAGGGCCGAAAAGCCCGAGATGGCGGCGGCGACCTCGGCGGCCGAGGTTTCGCCCTGCACGCGCACGGGCCAGACCAGCACATGGCGCGGAAAGCGGTCGGCGAGGCGGTGCAGGATGTCGCGGATGACGGCCCCGGTCGGCGAGGTCACGACGCCGACGACGCGCGGCAGGAAGGGCAGGGGCCGCTTGCGCGCGGCGTCGAAAAGACCTTCCGCGGCGAGACGGCGGCGGCGCTCCTCGAGCAGCGCCATGAGCGCGCCGACGCCCGCGGGCTCGATCGCCTCGACGACGATCTGATAGCTCGACTTGCCGGGAAAGGTGGTGATCTTGCCGGAGGCGACGACTTCGAGCCCCTCCTGCGGCTTTACTTTCAGCCGCGCGAAGGTTCCCTTCCAGACCACGGCGTCGATGCGCGCCGAGGCGTCCTTGAGGCTGAAATAGGCGTGGCCCGACGAATGCGGCCCACGATAATTGGAGATTTCTCCGCGCAGCCGCACGAAGCCGAAGCGGTCCTCGATGGCCCGCTTGAGCGCGCCGGAAAGCTCGGAGACGGAAAATTCCGGCGCGTTGCTCCGCGCCGTTTCGGAGCCTGAGGCGTCGGTCATGGCGGGCTAGCCCGGGTTGAGCTGGGTTTCGAGCAGGTCGGCGTCGCGCACCAGCCGGCGCAGGGCGTCCTCCCCGAGCGCGCGCCGGCGGGCCAGCCGAAAATATTCCGTGCGCTCGGCGCGCAGCGCCACAAGGCGCAGCTCCCGCTCGATGCGCTCGGCCTTGAGCGCGAGATCGGCCTCGGCGTCGGTTTTCGAGCGGGCGTCGATGCGCGCGCGATAGACCGCCATCACGCGGGCGCCGGCCTCGGCGTAAAGGTCGGCGGCGGCGCCGTCGCCGCTCATCTGGTGCTGGGCGTGCGCCACGGCCTCGATGGCGGCCGTCGCCGCGGCGATGCGCGCGGCGTCCTCCTCGCGCTGGTGCTGCGGCTCGGGCGGGACGTTCAGGCCCTTCATCAGGAAGGGCAGGCCGATCGCGGCGGCGGCGAGCGAGACGATGATCACGCCGGCCGCGAGAAAGATCGCGAGGTCGCGCGCGGGAAAGGGCGAGCCGTCGCGCAGGACGAGCGGCAGGCTCATCACGCCGGCGAGCGTGATCGCCCCGCGCGCGCCGGCGAGCGTCGTCGCCGCGAGAATGCGCCAGCTCAGCTTCTCCACCTTGCGGCCGCGCCGCGCGGCGCGGAACAGGGTGAAGCGCAGCGAGACCCAGACCCAGGTGAAGCGCAGCGCGGCCAGCGCGACATTGATCGCGACGACATAGACGATGAGCCAGACGGGGTCGTGGTGGCCGGTTTCGCGCACGACCCTGGCGGCGCCGGCGACGATGCGCGGCAGCTGCTCGCCGAGCAGGACGAAGATCACGCCGTTGAAGGCGAACTGGACTGAATCCCACACGGCGTGGCGGCGGACCCGTGTGACGGCGAGCGCGCCGCCGCCGAGTTCGGCGTAGCTCATGGCGACGCCCGCGCCGACCGCGGCGAGAATGCCGGAGCAGTGCAGATGCTCGGCGAAGAGATAGGCGGCGAAGGGAACGAGCAGGCTGACGAGGATATAGGAGCCGGTCTCCTCGCCGACGCGGCCCGAAATCGCGGATTTCAGCCGCACGACGGCCCAGGTGACGCCGACGCCGATCGCGACGCCGCCGATCGCCACCCACAGAAAGGTTCCAAACGCCTGCGGCAGCGAGAAGGCGCCGGTCAGGGCGGCGGCCACGGCGAAACGCATGCAGACGAGGCCCGAAGCGTCGTTGAGCAGGGATTCGCCTTCGAGAATATGCATCAGCCGGCCGGGCACGGAGGTGCGCGAGGCGATCGACGAGACGGCGATCGGATCGGTCGGCGACAGCACGGCCGCAAGCGCGAAGGCGACGGCGAGCGGCATGGCCGGAATGAGCCAGTTGACGAAATAGCCGACGCCCAGCACCGTGAAGACGACGAGCCCGAAGGCGAGCTCCATGATGATCGAGGCGTCGCGGAAGAGGCCTTCCTTGGGGATGCGCCAGCCGTCGAGGAACAGAAGCGGCGGCAGGAACAGAAGGAAGAAGATCTCGGGTTCGAGCGTCACGCTCATCGAGGTGGCCGCGCCGATGAGCGCCCCGAAGGCGATCTGCACGAGGGGCTGCGGCACGGGGATCGGCGAAAGGCGAGCGCAGGCGGAGCTGACGACGACCGCCAGCAGCATGACGAGGACGACCGTGACGCTTTCCACGCTGTTATGGGCTCCCTTGACGGACGCGGGCCGAGAGGCGGGGCTAGTCCCTGATGAGACGTCCGGAATAGATCATCGGGCCGGTCGGGCCGCCGGTCGGCGAGCCGCCCTTGGGTTCGACCGTCACGGCGAAGCGCGCCTTTTCGATCGTCATGCCTTTCGGCATGCGCATCTGCGCGCCTTCGACCGGCACCAGCCCCATGGATTTCGGCGCGCCGGTCTCGCCCATATACCACAGTTCGAGGCTCTTGCCTTCCGGCGCCTGCGCGGACACCGGCCGCACATGGACCACGGCGCGCGGCAGATCGACCCGGACCACCAGCGCGGGCAGGTCGCCGCCGCGGTTGACCACCGCCACATAGCTTTCGCGCGTGGCCGCCTGATGCGCGATCTCGCGCATCACGACGACTCCTGCGAGGCAGGCGGCGAGAGCGGCGCCGCCGATGGCGGCGGAGCGCCAGCGCGCCCGCGACCGGCGCAGGAGCGACGGGTCGTTTTCGTCGTCATCGTCGTCGTCCGCGGGCGGCAGGCCCCCGCGCGGCTCGATCGCCGCCGCTAGCCGCTCCCACAGGCTGCGCGGCGGCGCGATCGGCGGCGCGGCGAGGGCGAGGGGGGCGAGGCGGGCGCGCCACGCCTCGGCCGCGGCGCGGACGTCCGGGTTCTGCGCCGTCACATTGACGAACAGCGTGCGCTCGTCGGCGTGAAGGGCGCCGAGCGCATATTCGGCGGCGAGGATCTCTTCCTCCTCCGTCATGGCCGGACGTCCAGGCAGGCGCGCAGCGACGTCAGGCTGCGGCGCAGCCAGGTCTTGACCGTGTTCGGCGGCGCGTCGAAGCGGGCGGCGAGCTCGTCGCGCGAATAGCCCTCATAATAGGCGAGCAGGACGCAGCTGCGCTGCGGCTCCTCGATGGCCGACAGGCAGCGGCGCAGCGATGCGAGCTCGGAGGCGGCTTCGGCCGGATCCCCCGCCGCCGCGATCCTCTCCATCCAGTCGGTGGGGTCGGTCGCCGGCGGCGGCGCGGAAAAGCTTCTGCGGCGCAGCACGTCGATGGCGCGGTGGCGCGCGATGGCGCAGAGCCAGGCCAGCGCGGATCCCGCCTCGGGCGAATAGGCGGCCGCGCCGCGCCAGACGCGCAGATAGACGTCCTGCAATATGTCTTCGGCGCTCGCCCGGTCGCGCACCACGCGCAGGATCAGGCCGTAAAGCCGCGCCGAGGTGGCCTCGTAAAGCGCCTGGAAGGCCGCGCGGTCCCCCTCCGCCGCGGCGACGATGAGCGAGGCGACGTCGGGAGCCGGGAGATTGGAGGAGTTGTCCAGGATAGTCCTCCCTGCGCGCGTCGAGGCGAGACCGGATTGTTCAGTCAGGCGGCGTCAAGGTCAAGCGCCGCGGCGAGCCCGCCGGGCGCGCTCAATGCGCCTCCCTGTGCGGCTCGTCGCGGCCGAACCGCTTCAGCACATGATCGAGCATGCTGTTGGCGAGCTCCTGCTCGCCGAGGAACACCATGCCCGCCTTCTCCTGCCGCAGCAGGGCGGCTTCGGCCTCGTTGTGCGTGCGCAGGACCGTCTCGATCTGCGGATTGATCCGGACCGCGTTGGCGATCATCTGCCGCACGTTGAGCGTGTCCGGGGTCGCGATGACGAGCATGCTCGCCTTTGAGATATGGGCCTGGATCAGCACGGCCATTTCGGCGGCGTCGCCCGTCACGGCGGGGATGCCGGCCTTGCGGCACTGCTCGACGAGCTCGCGATTCTCGTCGACCACCACGAAGGGGACGCCGGCCGCGCTCATCGCCGCCGCGATGCGCCGGCCGACGCGGCCATAGCCGACGAGCACGACCTGCTTCGAAAGATATTTTTCGTCGGTCGACATCGGCAGCTCGGCCAGCGGATCGTCGGAGCGTTCGAACCGGCGCGCGAGCGGCGAGCGGCGCCTGAGCCACGCCTGCACCGGCCGAAGCGCGTCGAACAGCAGCGAATTCAGGGTGATCGAGATCAGGGCGCCGGCCAGCACGAGGCTCTGCCCGTCGCGCGACAGGAGCCCGAGGGACACGCCGAGGCCCGCCAGGATGAAGGAGAATTCGCCGATCTGCGCGAGGCTCGCCGAAACGGTGAGCGCCGTGTTGACCGGATAGCGGAAGGCGAGCACCAGCGCCGCCGCGGCGAGCGACTTGCCGATGACGATGATGAGCACGACCATCGCCACCGCGCCCGGCTGCTTCGTCAGGATCGTCGGGTCGAACAGCATGCCGACCGACACGAAGAACAGCACGGCGAAAGCGTCGCGCAGCGGCAGGGTCTCCTCGGCGGCGCGATGGCTGAATTCGGATTCGCGGATGACCATGCCGGCGAAGAAGGCGCCGAGCGCGAAGGAGACGCCAAACAGCTCGGCCGCGCCATAGGCGAGGCTGACGGCGGCGGCGATGACGCAGAGCGTGAACAGCTCGACCGAACCCGTGCGCGTGACCTGCCACAAAACCCAGGGAAAGATGCGCCGGCCGATGACGAGCATCAGCGCCACGAAGGCCGCGATCTTGGCGACGGTGACTTCGAGCGTCCACAGAATGTCATGGGTCGGCGCGCCTTCCGCCCCCGAAAGGGCGTTCGAGAGCGGCGGCAGCAGCACCAGCACGAGGACCATGGCGATGTCCTCGACGATCAGCCAGCCGACCGCGATGCGGCCGTTGGTGGTGTCGAGCACGCCGCGCGCCTCAAGCGCCTTGAGCAGCACCACGGTGCTTGCGACCGAAAGGGAAAGGCCGAAGATGATCGCGCCGCCAGGCCCCCAGCCCCACCACAGCGCGAGCCCCGCGCCCATGGCGGTCGCGACGGCGATCTGGAGCAGCGCGCCGGGCAGGGCGACCTTGCGCACGTCCCACAGGTCGTCGAGCGAAAAATGCAGGCCGACGCCGAACATCAGCAGCATCACGCCGATCTCGGCGAGCTGGGAGGCGATCTCGACGTCGGCTGTGAAGCCCGGCGAATAGGGGCCGATGATCACGCCCGCCAGCAGATAGCCGACAAGGGAGGGCAGTTTGAGCTTGGCTGCGATGAAGCCGAACAGAAGGGCGAAGCCGAAGGCGGCGGCGATCGTCGTGATCAGCGGGACTGCGTGGTGCAACGTCGGCCCTTCCTCTCTCCTTGCGTCGGCGGCGCGGCCGCCCGCTTCGCCTTGAAGCCGGACAGGCGCGGGATCGCGATGCGCGCGGGCGGGTCAGTCGACCGGGTGGCTCTTGCGCAGCTTGCGCACGTTCCACCAGACGCCGAAGGCGATGAAGGGCACGAACAGCGCCGTCGCCAGCGCCGGATTGATCCAGTGCTCCTGCTGGTGCACGCCCTCGAACACGAGGTGCAGGATCGAAGCCATGTAATAGGTGATGGCCGCGACCGAGAGCCCCTCGACCGTCTGCTGCAGGCGCAACTGCATGCGCACCCGCTCGTTCATCGTGCTGAGCAGGTGCTGATTCTGGCTTTCGAGCGCGACCTCGACCCGCGTGCGCAAAAGCTGGGCGGCGCGCGCGAGCTTTTGCGACAGATTGTCCTGGCGCGCCTCGATCGCGGCGCAGAAGCGGATCGCCGGCGTCAGCCGGCGGGAGAGAAAGGCCGCGAGCGTCGGATAATCGTCGATCGGCCGCTCGTCGATCAGCCGCAGCCGCATCTCGACGGTTTCATAATAGGCTTTGGTCGCGCCGAACCGGTAAAGGCTTTGCGCCGCGCCGCTTTCGAGCTCGGCGGCGAGCGCGGTCAGACGGTTGAGCAGCGCCCGGCTGGCTTCGAGCCCGTCCGCCTCGCTCATGCCGCCGATGAGCCGCGGCAGTTCGCCCTCGATGCGGCTGATCGAGGGGGAAAGATCCTGCGCGCGCGGCAGGCCGAGGAGCGCGAGCGTGCGGTAGGTTTCAAGCTCCAGAAGCCGCTGGGTGAGGGCGCCGGCTTCGAGTTCGCTCAGGGAGCGGTTGAGCACGAGAATGCGCACGAAGCCGAACACGTCCGAACGGAAGTCGGTCGCGACGATCGCCGCGCCATGCGAGACTTCGGCCGCGGCGAGCTCGTTCTGGCCAAACAGCCGGCGCCAGGCGTCGCTGACCCTCGCCTCGGGCGCGAGGTCGAGGTCGACGGCGACGATCAGCGGCCCGGGCTGGGGCAGGGTGCGCATGACCCTGGCGAATTCGCCCGCCGCCGGCCAGAAGGCCGGGTTTTCGCGCTTGGTCTCGTCGTCGCAGGGGAATTCATAAGTATAGGTCACGAATTCGCCGTGGCGCTCCCAGCGCAGGATCGTCGGCGACAGTTCGACGCGGTGGTGCTTGGCGCCTGCGAGCGGCGGCGGCGCGGCGCGGTCGCGGCAGAACTGCGCCAGCGCCGCCTGCGCCTTCTCGGCCGCGTCATGATCGGTCATGAAGGCGAAATGCAGGAGGCGCTTCGAGCCCGAGATCGGCTCGAACGGCCGCGCATGCAGTTCGGCGAGCACGCGCGCGCGCAGCTCATGCTCCCTGAAGCCTCCGGCGGCGGAAGTGAAATCGTCGAGCACGCGTCGCAGCCTCTGGCGGTTGATCGGACAGGCGGGCCATCATGGACGGACGGACGTCCTCAATGTCAATCGGTCAGCCTTCGGGATTTTCGAGCGCGGCGACGCGGTTCGCCTCGGCGAGCAGGGCGCGCGAGAGCGGCGGCATCGGCTCGCGGCGCGGCATGACGAGGCCGATGCGCTGCACCTCCTTGGGCTCGACGATGGGAATGGAGCGCAACGGCGGGCTGAGCCCCAGCACCTCGGCGAAGGTCTCGGGGATGATGCTCGCCCAGCGTCCCGTGCGCACATGGGCCGCGAGCACGACCATGGAGTTCGACTCGAGCATCGGCCCGTTCTCGGGGCCGACGCCGTCGAGCATGCGGTCGATGATGCGGCGGTTCTGCATGTCGGGCGTCAGCAGGCAGAGCGGAATCCGCGCCGCCTCCTTCCAGGTCACGGTCGCGCGGTCGCCGAGCGGTCGGTCGACGGAGGTCAGCAGGCGATAGCGCTCGCGATACAGGGGTTCGGCGCGGATATGGCCGAGCGGCTCATTGTCGAGATAGGTGATCCCGGCGTCGATCTGGAGGCCGTCGAGCATCGTCAGAATTTCGCGCGAGGTCTGCGACAATATGGTGAAGCGCACGTCAGGGTGCTTTTCCTGGAACGGCCCCGTGAGCTTCTGCACCATGCCGAGCGCCGTCGGCACGGCGGCGATGGTCAGATGGCCGACGAGCGACTTCCGCGGGGCGCGCATCTCCTGCCGCATGGCCCGCGCGTCGGCGACGATCCGCTTCGCCCATTCAAGCGCGCGCTCGCCGTCGGGCGTGAAGCCGTGAAAGCGCGAGCTGCGGTTGACGAGCAGGGCGCCGAGGCTTTCCTCGAGCTGCTTGATGCCGGCCGAAAGCGTCGGCTGCGTGACGCCGCACGCCTCCGCCGCCCGGCTGAAATTACGCTCGCGGGCCAGCGCCAGAAGAAATTCGAGCTTCTCGATCATCGCGGCGCGTCACACGCCGCGCGGCGCGCGGCGCAGGCGCTGACGAAGGCGGCGTGGCTCCAGGCGAGGCTTTTTGCGGAGGTCTGCGCGCCGTTCGTCTGGTCGAACTGCTCCGACAGGTCGCCGTCGGGCGCGGCGCAGGCGAGCGCCGTTTCGAGAAAGGCGTCGCCGCGCGCCAGCAGCGCCGCGGCGAGGCCGCCTTCGGGAAAGGCGAGCCCCGCGCGCCGCCATGGCCCGGCGTCGGCGAAACGGCTTTCGGCCGCCGCGCGAAAATAGAATTCGGACGCGCCGAAGGTCGAGAAGAAATAGGCGCCGCCGCTGTAATAGCGATCGTCCCGATAGCGGCCCATGGCGGGAGCGAGCGCGCCGGGCCCGGCGCGGTTCAGGGCGTAGCGCTCGGAAAACAGCGCTTCGAGCCGGCGCAGCGTCGCGATCAGACGCGCGTCGCCGACGCCATGCGGGCCGCTTGGCCGCCCGGCGTGGATCGCGGCGAGGACGACGGCGATGTCGAGCAGCTTGTCGCGCCCCGCGGCGTCGGGGTCGAGCCGCGAGCGCATGAAGCCGTCATCCTCGCTCCAGAAGGCGTCGAGCCCGGCCTCAAGCGATTCGGCCGCCTCGACCAGCGGCGCGGCGGCGGCGTGGTCGCCGCAGGAGCGCAGGAAGGCGGCGCCCCGGCCCAGCGCCTCGGCCTGCAGGAGCTGCGTGTAATAATGCCGGCCAAGCTCCTCCTCCCAGATGTCGAAGGAGGGGCGGCGGAAGCGCTCAAACGTGAAGGCGAGGTCGCGCCGCAGCAGCGCGTCCGCAAGCCTGCCCGCTTCGCCCTCGGGCGGAAAAGCCGCGCAGAAGCGCAGCACGCACAGAACGCGCAGCGCCGGGCCGTCATGCTGCGGGCGCGACCATTTGAGCATGTCGAGCGCGCCGTCGGGGTCGAAGCGCGGCTCGCCTAGCGCGTCGTCGCCGACGACGGCGCGGATCTCGGCCTCGGGCCGCAAAAATTGCAGGAAATGCGGCTCGACCTTTTCGCGATAGTGTCCGGCCCGCTCAAGAAAGGCCGCGCCGTCCTGCGCGCAAAGCGACAGGCTGAAGCCGAGAAAATCGGAAAAATGCGCGACGCCCGTTTCGCGCGGAACGGCGCCCAGCTCCGTCAGCAGGCGCAGCGCGTCGACGACGACGGCCGAATCGCGCAGCCAGTGAAAGAAATAATCCGGGTCGGGATCGTAGGCGGCCATGACCGGCGAGGCGAGGACCGAGCCTTTCGCCGGCCTCATGAAGCGGTTGAAGCCGACGCGCTCCTTGACGAGGTCGGTCCGCGAAAAGGCCGCGAGCATCTTTTCGGCCGAGGCCGAGAGCTGGCGGTCGAGGCGCCGTTCAAACGCCGCGCTCATGCGCCGGCCTCAAGATGGGGCGAGGAGAAGCCGAGCCGCGCGAGGCCGCGCCTGACGTCCGGGTCCGACATGAACAGCCGCCACAACAGCCCCGAGCGATAATTCTCGATCATGGCGACGATCGGCCCCTGGTCGATGGCGAGACAGGAGTCCGCACGCCAGCCATGCGCCTCGCTGAAGGCGTCGGCGAAGCCGAAGCGGCCGCAGATCCAGTCGCCGAGGTCGTCATGGAAATGGCGCAGGGCGCGCATCGCCTCCTGCGGCAGATAGGGGAAGCTCGACAGCGCCGCCGTCGGCGAGATCACGCCCGTGTCGTGGTCAGGCGCATGGGCGGCGTAGCCATGCAGCGCGTCGTCGCTCGCGGTCAGGCCCCAGCAGTCGGGCCCATAGCCGGCGTAGCCGTTGGGGTTGAGGACGCAATGATCGTGATTGATTCGCGCATGGGCGACGTTCTGCGCGAAATAATCGGCGTATCGGTCCCTGAGGCCGCGCGGGTCGAGGCCGCAGAAGGAATAATGCGCGAAGAACAGCGGGCCGCCGAAATCGGGGCCAAGCGGCAGTTCATGGCCAAGCCAGACGCGGCGGTTGAGAAAGTTGCGGCTCTGGGCGAAGCCCTCATGATACACGACCGGATCGACCGGAAAGCGCGGCGCGGCGGCGGCGAGCACATAGGCGATCAGGCATTCGTTCCAGCCGCGCACCTCGGCGTTGAGCGCGAAACCGTTGTTCGGGCTCCAGTGCCAGAGCAGCGCCTTGCGTCCGTGCGGGGCGTGCCAGCTCCATTCGACCTCGCTCCACAGCCATTCGATATGATTGCGAAGGTCGGTTTCGAGCTTGCCGTCGCCGTCGAAATAGCGGCGCGCGCATAAAAGCCCCTGAAACAGCAGCGCGGTCTCGACCAGGTCGGCGCCGTCGTCCTTGCGGCCGAAGGGAATGGTCGCGCCGGTGCGCGCGTTGAGGAAATGCGGAAAGAAGCCGTGATAGGCCGGGGTTCGCTCCAGAAAGGCGACCATGCGCATGAGCCGCAGCGCCGCCTCCTCGCGCGCGACCCAGCCGCGCGCGGCTCCGACGATCAGCGCGAGCGCGCCAAAGCCCGCCCCGCCGACCGAGACATGCTCGTTCGCCGCGTCGCCTTCGGGGTCGGGGGAAAAGCGCAGCCGGTCGCGCGGCAGGAAGCTTTCAGGATGCGCGCCTTCCCAGAAAAAGCGAAAGCTCTCTCGTTGCGCGAATTCGAGAAGCGCCTCGTCTGGGAGGGGCGAGGAACGGGCGCTTTTTTTCATGGGGGGCCGGCCTTGGTCTGTCGCGGCGCCTTCGCGGCGCTTCTCGCGCGACTTTAGCCAATAAGGCCGGCCTTCGTCGAGGCTTGCGCTTCAGCCGCCTCGCGCCTGTCGGCGGCGCGCGAACGCGGGGCGCGCAGGCCGTGCGGCTCTTCGACGAGATGCAGCATGCGCGTGAAAAAGCCGCCACGGTCGTCCGGCCGGCCGAGATTGACGAGGGTCGCGCCGGCGAGCTCATGGGCGAACACGTCGAACGCCGCGGCGCTCGTCGCCTCGTCGAGCGAGTCGAGCGCCTCGTTGACGAAGATCCAGCGCGGCTGGTGCACGAGCAGCCGCGCGAAATGCACGCCCTGCTGCTCGTCGCCGGAAAGGTCGCGCTCCCAGCGCCGGATCTGGTCGAGCCTTGGCTTCAGATGGCCGAGCCCGAGCCGGTCGAGCGCCGCTTCGAAGGCCTGCTCGGGAAAATCCGCCGGCGCGCCCGGATAGGCCATCGCCTGGCGCAGCGTGCCCGGCGGCAGGTAGGGCCGCGACGACATGAACATCATGGAGGCGTCGGCGGGCAGGACGATGCGCCCCGAGCCGCAGGGCCAAAGGCCCGCGGCCGCGCTCAGAAACTGGCGCCGCGCCACGCCGGGCGGCGCGACGACGAGGACGCGCTCGCCGGGCCCGATCTCGACATGGCGCTCGCTGAGACGCGTGACCGTCGAGGAGGAGACGATGACGAGGTCGTCGAAGCGCAGCGCGTCGGCCGATCCGACGCGCCGGTCGATGCGCGGCGCGGCGCCCTCGATCTTGTCGATGTCGATCAGGGCGCGGCGGAACGAGGACACGCGGATCATGGTCGCGCGCCAGTCGGCGATGACGCTGAAATTGTCGACGAACCAGCGCAGCGCCTGCTGCACCTGGTTGAAGGCGCCGACCACCATCATCAGGCCGCCGAGCGACAGGTCGCCCGAGAAGAAGCCGGGCGCCGCCACGATGATCGGCGCGACGATGGTGAACCAGCCATAGCCCGCCGTCACCCAGGTGAGCCGCGTCACGCCGGACGCATAGCGCCGCATGATCGACAGCACGGGCTTCAGTTCGCGCGTCAGGCGGAGCTTTTCGTCGTCCTCGCCGCGATAGAAGGCGATGGCGTCGTTGCGCTCGCTCGCCCGCACCAGGGCGAAACGGAGATCGGCCTCGCGCGCGTAGCGCTCGGCGTTGACGGAAATGAGCGGACGGCCGACGCGCCAGCTCATCCATGACGCCGCGCCGGCGTAGATCAGCGCGGCCCAGACCATATAGCCGGGAATCGACAGTTTTTCGCCAAACAGGCTGAGCGCGACGCCCGCCGACAAGGACCAGAGCACGCCGATGAAGCAGGCGAGCAGCAGGCTCGCCTGCAAAAGGCCGATGCCGAGGTCGGTGGTGAGCTCCGTGAGGTGGCGGGCGTCCTCATGGATGCGCTGGTCGGGATTGACGCCGATGTCGCCGGCGTTGGCGATGCGGAAGGCGCGGGTCGGCTGGAGCCACAGGCCGATCAGGCCGCCGGTGAGCCGCGCCCGCAGCTTGAGCTTGGTCATCTGGTTGAGCCAGATCTGCGCGACGTTGAGGACGAGCAGCCCGCCGGCGATCAGGGCGAATCGCCAGAGCTGATAGAGAAACTCATGCAGGTCCTTGCGCGCCAGCGCGTCATAGAACGGGCTGTTCCAGGCGTTGAGCTTGATCTGGCCGAACGCCGTCGCGCCGATCACGGCGACGAGGGCGAAGCCGAGCAGCAGGAACTGGCTGCGCTCCGGCGAGGTCAGGAGCGCCCGCGTCATGCTGAAGAATTCGGACGCGAAGGCGCCTTCCGAAAATCGCTCCGCGCTGCGATGCTCGCCCGTGTCGATCGTCAAATCGCTTTCGTCCTCCTGCTGAACGGCGGCCTTTCCATGAAGCCTTACCATGACGACGCCGAATATGCGGACGCCTCATGACGGCCGACGACATTGAAAATCTGCTCGCCGCCATGACGCTCGCCGAAAAGATCGGCCAGATGACCATGGCCGCCGGAACGCAGGCGCTGACCGGGCCGGTCGCCGGCGGCGAGATCAGGGCCGCGGCGCGCGCCGGCCTCGTCGGCAGCCTGCTCAATCTTTGGGGCGCGCATGAGGTCGCGGCGATTCAGGCGGAGGCCGAACGCGCGCGGCTGAAGATCCCGCTGTTCATCGGCTTCGACGTCGTCCACGGCCACCGTTCGATCTTTCCCATCCCTCTCGCCGAGACATGCGCCTTCGACCCGGATTTATGGGAGAAGACCGCGGCGGCGGCGGCGGCCGAGGCGCGCGCCGACGGAATCCACCTCGTCTTCGCGCCGATGATCGACGTCGCCCGCGACCCGCGCTGGGGACGGATCGCCGAAGGGCCGGGCGAGGACCCTTATGTCGCGAGCCTGTTCGCGGCGGCGAAGACGCGCGGCTTTCAGGGCGGGAATCTGGCCGATCCTGCCCGCGTCGCCGCCTGCGCCAAGCATTTCTGCGCCTATGGCGCGGCCGAGGCCGGGCGCGACTATGCGAGCGCCGACGTCTCCGACCGCACGCTGCGCGAGGTCTATGCGCCGCCCTTCGCCGCCGCGATCGCCGCCGGCTGCGCCTCGATCATGCCGGCCTTCATGGACCTCGCCGGGGTTCCCATGACCGCGCATGACGCGCTGATCGAAGGCTGGCTGCGGCGCGCGCAGGGCTTCGACGGCGTGGTGATCAGCGACTACAACGCCGTCGCCGAACTCATGGCGCATGGCGTCGCGGCCGATCGCGTCGAGGCGGCGGCGCTGGCGCTGAAGGCCGGCGTCGACGTCGACATGATGAGCTTCTGCTACCGTGACGGCCTGCCGGAGGCGCTCGCGCGCGGGCTCGTCTCCATCGCCGCGGTCGACGCCGCCGTGCGCCGCGTCCTGCGGCTGAAGGCGAGGCTCGGGCTGTTCAGGCGGGCGGCGGCGCCGGCCGTCGCATCGCCGCCGCCGGAGCCCGAAGCGCCCGCGGCGCTCGCGCTCGAGGCGGCGCGCCGCTCCCTCGTTCTCCTGACCAACAGGGGCGCCCTGCCGCTGCCTCCGGGCGTGCGGCGGATCGCGCTCGTCGGCCCGCTCGCCGACGCGCCCTGCGAGATGGACGGGCCGTGGGCAGGAGCCGGCGCGCGCGAGGCGGCGGTCTCGATCCGACGCGGCCTTGCCGAGCTCCTGCCCGACGTCGAGCTTCTCTACGCGCAGGGCGCGCCGATCGACGGCGGGGACGATTCGGGCGTAAACGCCGCGCTCGCGGCGTGCCGCGCGGCCGACGCCGTCGTCCTGTGCCTTGGCGAGGCGGCCGAGATGAGCGGCGAGGCGGCGAGCCGGACGAGCCTCGGCCTGCCCGGACGCCAGCGCGGCCTCGCCGAGGCCGTGCTCGATCTCGCGGCGGAGACAAAAAAGCCGGCGGTGGCGCTGCTTTCGAGCGGGCGCCCGCTCGTCGTCCCGTGGCTGTTCGCGCGCGCCGACGCCGTCGTCGCGACCTGGTTTCTCGGCGAGGCGGCGGGGACGGCGATCGCCGAGGCGCTCGTCGGGCGGGTCGATCCGGTCGGCCGTCTGCCCGTCGCCTGGCCGCGCGCGGAGGGGCAGACGCCGATTTATTTCGCGCGCCGGCCGACAGGGCGCCCGTTCGCGCCGGGCGATCATTATTCGAGCCGCTATCTCGACTGCGAGGTCGAGCCGCAGTTTCCCTTCGGGCACGGGCTGTCTTACGGCGCCTTCATGATTTCGTCCTTCGCCGCCGGGTCGGCGAATTTTCGGCGCGGCGACACGCTGCGCTTTCGAGTCGAGCTGCGCAACGACGGCCCGCGCGACGGCGAGGCGGTGGTGTTTCTGTTTGCGCGCGATCTCGTCGCCAGCGTGGCGCGGCCGCTGCTGGAGCTCAAGCGCTTCGGCCGGCTCGCCCTGCGCGCCCATGAAAGCGGCGCGCTCGCCTTCAGCCTTCCCGCCGGAGAGCTGGCCTTTCTTGGCCGCGACCTCACGCCCGTGTTCGAGCCGGGCGGCTTTGAATTCTGCGTGGGGTTCAGCGCCGACCCCGCGGCGCTCGTCCGCCTGCGCTGCGAGGCGCGCGCCTGACTAGTCCGGGGCGCGGAAGCTCAGCACGCGGTCCTGCGGGAAATCATAGAGCCTGCCGGTTTCGGTCGAGCCCGGCGCGCAGAGCGCCGCGATCTTCGGGGCGAGCTCCTCGGGCGTGCGCAGCGTCATCGGGTCCTCGCCGGGCATGGCCTGGGCGCGCATGCGCGTGCGCAGCGGCCCCGGATTGACCAGCATCACCCTGACCGGCGTGATGTTCATGGTTTCGACGGCGTAGGAGCGCGCGAGCGATTCGAGCGCGGCCTTCGAGGCGCCATAGGCGGTCCAGTAGGGCCGCGTCGCCGCCGCATGGGCCACGCCCGAGGTGACGAACACGACGCGCCCGGCGTCGGAGGCGCGCAGCAGCATGTCGAACGAGCGGATCAGCCGCCAGTTGGCGGTGACGTTGACGGCGAAGACCGAATCCCATTCCTTCGGCTCGACATGGCCGACCGGAGTGATCGGGCCGAGAGCGCCGGCGGCGCCCACCAGAATGTCGAGCCGGCCCCAGCGGTCGTAGATCGCGCGTCCGAGACGGTCGAGGGCGTCGAAGTCGCGGATGTCGCAAGGCGTGAGCGTGGCCTGTCCGCCGAGCGCGCGAATCTCGTCGTCGAGCTCCTCGAGCGCGCCCTGCGTGCGCGCGAAGGCGACGATATGGGCGCCCGCGCGGGCGAGTTCGAGCGCCGCGGCGCGCCCAATGCCGCGTGACGCGCCGGTGACGACGGCGATGCGGCCTGAAAGATCGAGGGACATGGAGGGCTCGGCAGGTTGACGGCGAGAGGTTGACGGACAGCGCGCGAGGTCTAGCCGTCCGACGCCGGCCGCGAAAGCCCCGGACAAGGAAAAAGGCTCAAAGATTGAAAGCGAAAGGGCGAAGGGGGCGCCTGCGAGCAGGCGGCGGCGTCGCCTATGAAAACAGGAGTCTCGACACGCGCGCGCGAAACAGGACGCCGCCGTGTTCGACGCTCGCCGGTCCGTCTGGCGCGAGGGTTGCGGGGGCGCGTCGGGATTGGGCCAAAGTCGGCGTGAATGGACGGGCCAGAGCCGGAGCGGGGCGGCGATCGCCGCTTCGGCTGAGCGGTCGGCGCCCGAAACTCAGGCGCTGGATGGCGGCGCGTCATGGACGCGCCACGCAGGCGTTGTTTCAGCCAAATCGCCGGCGTGGCTCAAACGACGGGTTCGGCGGCCTCAACTCGCCTCGGCGAGCAGCGAAAACTGACTTTTCGTCGCGCCGCTGAGATCGGTGAGGCTGGTCGGATAGTCGCCCGTGAAGCAGTGGTCGGTGAACTGCGGACGCTGCGCGTCGCGGCTGCCCTCGCCCATGGCGCGATAGGTGCCTTCGACCGAGAGGAAGGCGAGCGAATCGCAGCCGATATAGCGGCGCATCTCTTCGAGCGTATGCGTCGCGGCGAGAAGGTTTTCACGCACCGGCGTGTCGATGCCGTAATAGTCGGGATACATGATCGGCGGGGAGGAGATGCGGAAATGCACCTCGCTCGCGCCGGCGTCGCGCATCATCTGCACGATCTTGACCGAGGTGGTGCCGCGCACGATGGAATCGTCGATGAGCACGATGCGCTTTCCGGCGACGACGGCGCGGTTGGCGCTGTGCTTGAGCCGCACGCCAAGCTCGCGCACGGTCTGCGTCGGCTGGATGAAGGTGCGCCCCACATAATGGTTGCGGATGATGCCGAGCTCGAAGGGCACGCCCGAGGCCTGGGCGAAGCCGATCGCCGCCGGAACGCCCGAATCGGGCACGGGCACCACCACGTCGGCGGGAACGGCCGATTCGCGCGCGAGCTCCGCCCCCATCTGCTTGCGCACGTCATAGACGGAGCGGCCATGCACGACGGAATCGGGCCGGGCGAAATAGATGTATTCGAAGATGCAGGGGCGGGCGGGACGGCGGGGGAAGGGGTGGAGGCTTTCGACGCCTTCTTTCGAGACGACGACGACTTCGCCATTCTCGACGTCGCGCACGAAGCGCGCGCCGATGATGTCGAGCGCGCAGGTTTCGGAGGCGAGGATGTAGCGCCCGTCGAGCTCCCCGAGCACGAGCGGGCGGATGCCCAGCGGATCACGCGCGCCGATCATCATGGTGTTGGTCAGGGCGACGAGGGCGTAGGAGCCTTCGAGCGCGCGCAGCGCCTCGATGAAACGCTCGACGATGCGGAGCTTGCGGCTGCGCGCCATGAGATGAAGGATGACCTCGGTGTCCGACGTCGACTGATAGATGGCGCCGCTCTGGACGAGGTCGCGCCGCAGCGTCAGCCCGTTGGTCAGATTGCCGTTGTGGGCGACGGAGAAGCCGCCGGAATTCAGCTCCGCGAACAGCGGCTGGACGTTGCGCAGGATGGTTTCGCCGGTCGTCGAATAGCGCACATGGCCGATCGCCGCGTCTCCCGGGAGGCGCTCGATGGTCGAGGCCTTGGAGAAATGATCGCCGACAAGGCCGAGGCGGCGCTCGGAATTGTAGCGCCTTCCGTCAAATGAGACGATGCCGGCGGCCTCCTGGCCACGGTGCTGGAGGGCGTGCAGGCCAAGCGCCGTGACGGCGGCGGCGTCAGGATGGCCGTAGATGCCGAAGACGCCGCATTCTTCGCGCAGCCGGTCGGCCTCGAGGTCGAGATCGACTCCGTCGGAGCCGACCCAATGCGTGTCGCTTTGCGTTGCGCCGTCCATCCCCGCCTCCTGCGACTCGCGTCGCCTGCCTTACGTCGAACGAAGGCGCGCCGGCGGGACCGTCCAGACAGCCTCGCCGTCGCGCGCTCCACGACGAGAAAAACGACCGCCGCCGCCGGCGAAAGACTGGCGGCCGACGAAAGACTTATGCTGCTGGTGATGGAGCCGCGCCGGCGCCACAAAACCTACATAGTGTAAAAGGCGGTCGTCGTCGACCCTGAGCGGCTGCGGGAAATGTCGCAGCTGTCAATTTCTCATCGGAATTTCGCCACGGCCCGCAGCGCCGGCGCTTCGCGACATCAGCCGCGCGGCGCGGGAGCGGCGTCTCTTGGATCGGCGTCGGGCGCGGATTCCTCGCCCTGCGGCGGCTTCGCCTGCTTGAGCCGCGCGAGGATTCCTTCGGGGTCGTCGGGCAGCATGGCCATCAACTGGTCGCCCGTGCGCACCAGCAGGGGGCGCATGCGCGCTTCTTTCACCCATTCGGGCTGCGTTTTCTCGGGCACGAGCCAGTTGAAGAAAATGAAGGCGATGACGCACAGGAGCAGCCCGCGCGCCGCGCCGAAGACGAAGCCGAGCGAGCGGTCGAGCGCGCCGACCTTGGAGTCGAGGATCGCGTCGGACAGCTTTATGGTGATGAGCGAAACGATAATGAGCGTGACGAAAAAGACGCCGCCGGCCGAGACGGCGAGCGCGAAGACCTCTTTCGAGCCCTTGGGAAGAAGCCCTTTCGCATAGGGCATGACGAGCGGATGCAGGTAGATGGCGGCGAGCGCCGCGGCGGCCCAGGAGGCGATCGCCAGAACTTCGCGCGTGAAGCCGCGCAGCATCGCGAGCAGCGCGGAAACCAGAACCACGACGAGAAGGGCGATATCGAGATAGGGAGGCGTCAAATCCTTGAACCTTGCTGCCTTGCTCTGCGTCCGGCCGAAAAGTCCTATAGCGGCCCTGACGAACTCCGTCACCTTTAAAGACGACGCCAGGACCGTGGCTGAACGGCGCGCTCAAGCTTCGCGCAGGCCTCGCGCCGCGGACGGCGGCGGGCGGCCGTCCGCGGCGCGCCGTGGCGGCTTCGCGCCGATGTCGGCGGCGAGGCCCGAGATATGCCGCAGCGGGCGCAGGTCGAGGTCCCGGACCGCGCCGTCGCGCTCGCCGGCCGCCTGCGGCGCCGTGGCTGAGCGGAATCCGAGCTTGGCCGCCTCCTTGAGCCGCGCGCCCGCATGCGCGACCGGACGAATCGCCCCCGACAGCGCGATCTCTCCAAAATAGACGGCGTCGGCCGGAAGCGCGATCGTGCTGAGCGAGGAGACGAGCGCCGCCGCCGCCGCGAGGTCGGCCGCGGGCTCGCCGACGCGCAGCCCGCCGGCGACGGAGAGATAGATGTCATACTGACTGAGCTTGACGCCCGCATGCGTCTCGAGCACGGCGACGATCATGGCGAGGCGCGAGGCGTCCCAGCCGACCACCGCCCGGCGCGGCGTGCCGAGCGGGCTTGGCGCGACGAGCGCCTGAAACTCGATCAGCAGCGGCCGCGACCCCTCCATGCCGGCGAAGACGGCGGCGCCCGGCGCGGCCTCGTCGCGCGCCGACAGAAACAGCGAGGAGGGATTGGCGACCTCCTGCAGGCCTTGGCCGGTCATTTCGAACACGCCGATCTCGTCGGTCGGGCCGAAACGGTTCTTGACCCCGCGCAGCAGACGCAGCCCGCGGCCGTTGTCGCCTTCAAAGGACAGCACGGCGTCGACCATATGCTCGACGACGCGCGGCCCGGCGATCTGGCCGTCCTTGGTCACATGGCCGACGAGAATGACCGCCGCGCCGCTCGTCTTGGCGAAACGGATCAGCGCCTGCGCCGCGCCACGCACCTGCGACACCGTGCCGGGCGTCGATTCGATCAGGCTCGTCCACATGGTCTGGATCGAATCGATCACGACGAGGGAGGGCCGCTCGCCGCGCGACAGCGTGGCGACGATGTCCTCGACGCTGGTTTCGGCGGCGAGTTCGACCGGCGCGCCGGAAAGGCCGAGCCGGGCCGCGCGCAGGCGCACCTGATCGACCGCCTCCTCGCCCGAGATGTAGACGACGCGCCTGCGCTTGGCGGCGAGGGCCGCGCAGGCCTGGATGAGCAGCGTCGACTTGCCGATGCCGGGCTCGCCGCCGAGCAGCAGGGCCGAGCCCGGGACGAAGCCGCCGCCGGTGACGCGGTCGAGTTCGGCGAGGCCCGTTGTAATGCGGGGCGGGGCGGGGCGCTCGGCGTCGCCGAGCCGTGAAAGATCGAACACGCGGCCCTTGCGCGCGCCCTGCGCCGCCTGCGCGCCGATGCCGGAGGCGGCGGCCTCCTCGACGATGGTGTTCCATTCGCCGCAGGCTTCGCACCGGCCCTGCCAGCGGCGCGTGACGGCGCCGCAGTTCTGGCAGAAGAAAGACACTGAGGTTTTTGCCATTCAAGCTCGCGCGCCGCGCTTTGCGGCGTCTGGCGTCAGAGGTGGCGCTCGGGCAGGGCGTCTTCCCGGGCGAGATTGCCGAAGCGGGTCATCTCGGCCTCGAAGGCGAGCTCGACCGTGCCGGTCGGGCCGTGGCGCTGCTTGCCGATGATGACTTCCGCCTTGCCATGCACCCGCTCCATGTCGGTCTGCCAGGTCAGGAATTCTTCCGTGCCTTCGCGCGGCTGGCGGTTGTTGAGGTAATATTCTTCACGGAACACGAACATCACCACGTCGGCGTCCTGCTCGATCGAGCCCGATTCGCGCAGGTCAGAAAGCTGCGGACGCTTGTCGTCGCGCGATTCAACCTGGCGCGAGAGCTGCGACAGCGCCATCACCGGCACGTTGAGCTCCTTCGCCAGCGCCTTGAGGCCGGTGGTGATCTCGGTCACCTCCTGCACGCGGCTGTCGGACCGCGACTTGGAGCCGCCGAGCAGCTGGAGATAGTCCACGACCAGAAGATCGAGGCCGCGCTGGCGCTTCAGCCGTCGCGCGCGCGCCGTGAGCTGGGCGATCGAGAGGCCGCCGGTCTGATCGATGTAGAGCGGGATCTGCTGCATGATCCGCGCCGCGTCGACGATGCGGTGGAACTCGGATTCGGTCATGTCGCCGCGCCGGATCTTGTAGGAGGCGACCGCCGACTGTTCGGCGATGACGCGGGTGGCGAGCTGCTCGGCCGACATTTCGAGCGAGAAGAAGCCGACCACGCCGCCGTTGACCGTCTCATGGGCGCCGTCGGGCCTGGCGCGGAATTCATAGGCCTTCGCGACGTTGAAGGCGATGTTGGTGGCGAGCGCGGTCTTGCCCATGCCGGGGCGCCCGGCGACGATGATGAGGTCGGACGACTGCAGCCCGCCCATCTGCCGGTCGAGGTCGACGAGGCCGGTCGCGATGCCCGAAAGCTGCCCGTCGCGCTCGAAAGCCCTGGCGGCCATGTCGACCGCGGTCGCGAGCGCGTCCGAAAAACGCTGGAAGCCGCCTTCGTAGCGGCCCTGCTCGGCGACGGAATAAAGCTTGCGCTCGGCCTCCTCGATCTGGTCGCGCGGCGACGCGCCGACGGGCGCGTCATAGGCCGAATTGACGATGTCCTCGCCGATGAGGATGAGGTCGCGGCGCACGGCGAGGTCGTGGATCGTGCGGCCGAAATCCTCGGCGTTGATGACGGTCGTCGCCTCGGCGGCGAGACGGACGAGATAATGGGCGATCGGCGTTCCGGCGAGCTCCTGCTCGCCGAGAAAGGTTTTCAGGGTGATCGGCGAAGCGATCTTGCCCATGCGGATGAGCTGCGAGGCGGTGTCGTAGATGCGGCGGTGCGCCTCTTCGGAGAAATGCTCGGGCTTGAGAAAGTCGGAGACGCGGTCGAAGGCGTCGTTGTTGACGAGAATGGCGCCGAGCAGCGCCTGTTCGGCTTCAAGATTGTGAGGGGCGAGGCGGAAGGCGCGCTCGGGCGCGGGCGGCCCGCGAAACGGGGTCTGGCGGTCGGCGAGCTGGTCGATCGAGGTCATTCAGGCCTGTCCTGCGGCGCGAAGCGCCGGTCCGAATCGAAAAATTCCGCCCAGTTTCGCACGCGGGCCGCAGAACGCCGCGCGTCCTGGCGGGCCGCCCCCGCAATCCCCGCTGTTCAGACCCGCGCATGGCGATCGACCCCACGCGCGTTTCATCCGCCCCACGACGTCGCGCCAGCGAATATGATCTTGTTTTGTTCTTTTCGCAAGAGCGCATGCGCAAGGTTCGCGCAAGCGACGGCCGGCGCGGCTACCAGCCTTCGTCCTGCTTCGCGCCGCATTCGCGCCGCTCAAGGCACTGGCAGCGCCCGGTGTCGCGCTGGCAGACGGGCTTGCGGGTCTTGCCGCAGGGATAATTGTCGCGGTCCTGGCCGACATAGGGCGCGCCGCACGGGCCTTCGGCGAACTCCGAAAAGAGCCCCTGCGCCCGCGCGCCTGCGGGCGCCGCGACGATCAGTCCCAGAAGAGCCAGCGCGGCGAAAATCCTGACGGCCATCATTGCTCCTTGCGCGACGCTTTTCGCCGCGACGCTTGTGACACGACGCCGCCCGGCGCGGGGCGGAATTTGGGCTTCAGCCGGCCCGCAGGAGTCGCGCCGCGCGCGGGGCGAAATAGGTCAGCACGGCGTCGGCGCCGGCGCGCTTGAAGGCCATCAGGCTCTCCATCATGGCGCGGTCGCCGTCGAGCCAGCCGTTGCGGGCCGCGCCCTCGATCATGGCGTATTCGCCCGACACCTGATAGGCGAAGGTCGGCACGCCAAAGCGCTCCTTCACCCGCCAGATCACGTCGAGATAGGGCATGCCGGGCTTCACCATGACGATGTCTGCGCCCTCCTCGAGGTCGAGCGCGACCTCGCGCAGGGCTTCGTCGCCGTTCGCCGGGTCCATCTGATAGGTGCGCTTGTCGCCCAGCAGCGTCTTCGAGGTGCCGACCGCGTCGCGGAACGGGCCGTAGAAGGCCGAGGCGAATTTCGCGGCGTAGGCGAGCACCTGGACGTTTTTGAAGCCTTCGGCGTCGAGCGCGCGGCGGATCGCGCCGACGCGCCCGTCCATCATGTCGGACGGGGCGATCATGTCGGCGCCGGCGCGCGCCTGGTTGAGCGCCTGACGGGCTAGAACCTCGACCGTCTCGTCGTTGAGGATCTCCTCGCCGCGCATCAGCCCGTCATGGCCATGGCTGGTGTAGGGGTCGAGCGCGACGTCGGCGACGAGGCCGAGCCCGGGCGCCTTCTCGCGGACGGCGCGCAGCGTGCGGCAGACGAGGTTTTCGGGGTTGAGCGCCTCGCGGCCGGTTTCGTCGCGCAGGGCGGGATCGGTATAGGGGAAGACCGCGATCGCCGGCACGCCGAGCGAAAACGCCTCCTGCGCGCTCTCGACCGCAAGATCGACGCTCATGCGCTCGACGCCGGGCAGGGACGGCACCGGTTCGCGCACGCCCGCGCCGTCACGCACGAAGATCGGCCAGATGAGGTCGTCCGAGGTCAGCGCGTTTTCGCGCACGAGCCGGCGCGTCCAGTCAGCCTTGCGGTTGCGGCGCATGCGGGTCGCGAGCGTCAGGCGGCCGGAGCCGGCTTCGCCCGAAATCTCCGAAGACGGCTTGGCTTTGGGATAAAGAGGCCAGATCATGCGCAAACTCTCGCTGCGGCGCGTGGTCGGCGCCGGCCGCCTGAGGCATAGGACGCCCGCGCCGCCGGAGCAAGGCGCGCGCGGGACGCAGAATCGTCGCAAGCCAAAGGGGCGCGTCATGGGATTGCTGGTCGACGGCGTATGGCGCGATCAATGGTACGACACCGCGAGCCATGGCGGGCGCTTCGAGCGCGACGCCGCCAAATTCCGCAACTGGATCACGCCCGACGGCGCGCCGGGGCCGAGCGGGGAAGGCGGTTTTTCGGCCGAGCCCGGGCGCTATCATCTCTACGCCGCCTATTTCTGCCCCTGGGCGCATCGAACCCTGATCCTGCGCAAGCTGAAGGGGCTCGAGGACATGGTCGGCCTGTCGATCGTCAACTGGCTGATGCGCGAGAACGGGCTGACCTTCGACCCGGCCGACGGGGTGATCGGCGACCCGAACCTCGGGGCAGGCCGTCTTTATGAGGTCTATGTCGCGGCGGCGCCGCGCTACAGCGGGCGCGTCACCGTGCCGACGCTCTGGGACAAGAAGAAAAAGACGATCGTCTCGACCGAATCCTCCGAGATCGTGCGCATGTTCAATTCGGCCTTCGACGGCGTCGGCGCAGCGGCGGGCGATTATTATCCGGCCGACCTTCGCGACGAGATCGACGCGCTCAACGCGCGCATCTATCCGACCGTCAACAACGGCGTCTATCGCGCCGGCTTCGCGACCTCGCAAGGCGCCTATGAGGAGGCGATCGGCCCGCTGTTCGAGACGCTCGACTTTCTCGAGAAGAGGCTTGAGGACCGGCGTTATCTGTGCGGCGACCGCCTCACCGAAGCCGACATCCGCCTTCTCACGACGCTGCTGCGCTTCGACATCGTCTATGTCGGGCATTTCAAGTGCAACGTGCGCCGCATCGCGGACTATCCCAGTCTCTGGGCCTATGTGCGCGACCTTCATACGCTCGACGCCGTCGCCTCGACGTTCAGGCCGGACCATGTCAAACGGCATTATTATGAAAGCCACCTGACCATCAATCCGACCGGGCTCGTCCCCGTCGGCCCGGCGATCGACTTTTCCGCGCCGCAGGACCGCGCGACGCTGTCGCGCGCATGAGCTTCGCGCGGCGGGCCATAATGAAAGGCGCGCGGATCTGGCGACGGCGGGCGGCCCGGCCGCCGCTCCTTGGCGCAAACGCTGACGGAAGCCGCGCACGGGGTTGAGCGGCGCAGCAAACCGGCTGTCCGGCGCCTGCGCGCCCGGAGCCGCCTCCGCTTCGCCGGCGCGCCGCAAAAGCCCGACCCCGGACGGCGCGATTCTCCGCAGGGTCGATGGATGGGATAAAGAGGCTGACGACGTCGTCCGCGGCGAACCGCGTGGAGCCGCTCTTCGATGGGCGGGCGAGCCCTGCGTCTCCGCCACGAGGCGATCGGGAAAGGGATCGAGCCCGGCGACTGGCGCCGCGGTCACGCTCGCCTGACGCTTCGAGACTGAGCGGGCGCCAGGCATTGACGCCATTCTTGACCGCGCCAAACCTTTGTGCGATGCACAATGCACCGTCAGAAGAGCTTGGCTGCAATGCCCGTTTCCAACCCTAAAAGCTGGCTCATTCTTTCCGTGATCGCCGCTTATTACATCGTCGCCACGGCGCAGCTTCATTCTGTTCTTCCGCTTCGACCTCTTGACCTGCCGCGCGCAAAAGCCATGGCCTTTGCGCTAGAGGCTTATGTGTCGCAGGGCGCCGCGGACGATAAACTCACGGCGCTTCAGGTCTTTTCGTCCCCCTGAACCGGCCCGCACGCCCTTCGGCCATCTGAAATTTTCACGCGCAGCCTTCCCGGCCGCCGATGTCGCGCGCTTTTTCTGACGCCGCGCCGGCCTCAGCGAAGCACGCGTTGACGGCCGCGGCCCTTATATACATTAATAATATGTTATTATGTAATAATCTACGCGCTTGCGTGCTAATTTTTGATGTGCCATATATTTACTGTTGAATCCATATTAAAACGTGAACATCATGTATAATATTCGGTTCGAACCTTTCGGAGAGCGGCTTCCCGACGCGGCGGGAGCCCGACCGGCATGGCGCGACGGGATTTCCGGTCTCGGGATCATGGTTTTCTGGACCCTGGTCCTCGTCATCGTCGCGGCGCGCGCCGTCTATTTCAATCCCGACGTCGGCGCGTCCTTCTTCGACGCGGCGGCGCAGAGCCTGAGCGGCCTGACGCGCCTCTAGCGCGCTTTCCGACCGGTTGAAACATCCCGGTCGATCAGAAGTCGCGCCGGAGTCAGTTGCTCAGGGCGAATTGGGCTTCAGTCGATTCGGGCGGGATGCGAAGGAGGCCGGCGGGCTCTTTCGCATCCCGCCCTTTTTGTTTCGCGCCGCCCCGGCGCCCGGGGTTCGTGATGAGGCCGCGTCAATGACGCCATAAAGGAAAAGAATTTGTTTTGGCGCGAGCGCGCCCGTACCTTCGCTAAAAACAAATAAGATTTTGTTTTCAAAGCAAAAGAGATGACGCGGCGGCGTGCGTCGGGAGGAACGGGAATGGACGGTTCGATGGCCTTCGCGGACACTCTCGACATGGGCGCGCTCGACGAGGCGAAGATTGAAGCCCATAACGCCATTCAGTGGCTGGCGCGCCTCGCCCGAAGCTACGCGGGAGAGGCCGGGCGGGACGAGCCGCCGCTCCTCTGGGACGCATCGAGAAGCGCAGTGACGACGCCTCCGTTCGCTGACGGCCTGCGCGTCGAGCTTCGTCTGCCCGAACTTATCCTCCAGTTCACCGAACACGGCGCGCCCTCGCCGCACAGCCTCGATCTCGAAGGCAGATCGTCGGCCGAGGTCGAGGCCTGGATCCTGATCGAAACCTATCACCGGGGCGTCGACCGCGCCGCCTTTTCCAAATCCTTGCCCTACCGGATCGCGCGGATGCGCGACGGCGACGAAATTCGCTATTCCGCCGAAAGCTGCAAGAGCGAGCTCGAGGCCATCGCGCGCATCCAGCAGCGCGGCGCGCAGGTGCTCGACGCCGTTCAGACCGCCCTGCTCGCCGACGCCGTCGACGGGACGCGGCAGGCGGCTCCGCCCCCCGGCCTTGCGGTCTGGCCGGAGCGGTTCGAGACGGGGTTCGATCTTCCGGTCGAAGGGGCCTCGGGCGGCGCGAAGACCGTGCTGCGCATCGGCCTGTCGCTCGCCCGCGACAGCCTTTCCGCCCCGACGCTGTTCATCCGCTCGGCCGGCGCCGACGCGCAGCGCGCCGCGCTCGTCGAGCGATCGCTGCCGCTGACGCGGCAGACGTTGCGGACGCGTTCGATCGCGCAGATCGCCGAGGCGCTGGCGAACCAGGCGAGGGACGCGGCCGCGCTCGCGACGCGACTGTAAACCGGCGCCGCGCGCCTCCTCTTCCCGCGCCGGCGCGGCCTTGAAGCGCGCCTGCGTTCAGCGCAGCCGCACGGATTCGACCGGCCCCGCGCGCGAGCTTTCGAGAAGCCGACGAAGCTCGTTCGTCTTGTTGAGCTTCTTGATGATCGAGACGACGACGCCGGCCATCGGCATCATCGTCTCGGCCTCGGCCCAGAACAGCCCGACCTCGCGGCTCGGCGTCGGCGCGACGAGTTCGAGCGCCCGCGTTCCAGGATGCAGGCCCGGCATTCGGGTGAAGTGGGACGGGATGATGGTGCACAGCTCGGTGTATTGCACCTGGAACATCAGGTGAAGGATCGACTCCGACTCGACCTTCGGCGTCGGCGTCCGCCCCGTCGCCGACAGGAACACGTCGTCGATGAACTGGCGTTCGTGCGCCGAGGACCGCAGCAGGCCGAGCGGCAGCAGCGCGGCCTCCTCCCAGCTGATCGTCGTCCGGCCGGCGAAGTCGGCGACGTCGGGCACGAGCAGGCTCAGCGACTCCGTGTAGATCGGCAGCATGTTGCGCCGGCCGATGCTGCCGGTGTCCATGTAGGCCATCGCCACGTCGAGCGAGAAATTGTCGAGGCCCGTCCTGATGGCGTCATGGCCGATGAAGCGCACGTCGACGCGGACGTTCGGGTAGCTCGAGCGCATCAGTTGCAGGATGTAGGGCAGGACAGGCGAGATGGACGACATCGCGCCGATGCGCAGATTGCCGTGCAGGTCGCCCTGCATGTCGTCGATCTCGTCCTTCATCGCTTCGCAATGGGAGATGATGAGACGCGCCCATCGCGCGATCCGTTCGCCTTCGGCGGTCAGGCCCTGCAGGCGCTGGCCGCGTCCGCGCAGGAAGATCGGAACGCCAAGCTCGAGTTCGAGCTGCTTGATGCCGTTCGACAGACTCGGCTGCGTGGCGTTGCATTTGGCGGCGGCCCGGCCGAAGTGCCCTTCTTCGATGATGGCCACCAGATATTTGAGCTGTCTGAAGTACATCGCTTCCGCCCTGTCGCCCGCCGCCGGAAACGGCTCTTGCGCGCCGCGCGGGTTTTCTGCGGGGGCTCGCTTTTATTTTGGTCAAATTACCCGACGCGGCTCGCCCATTCCAGCGGGATCGGCGCCGGCGTTTCAGGGGTCATGACGGCGCGGAGAAACCTCATGCTTTCCACGATCCTCGTCGGGCTTGGCTGCGGCGTCCTGATCGGTTCGGTCGGCGTCGGCGGCGTCCTGCTCGTCCCGTCCCTGACGCAGTTTTCAGGCGTTCCGGTCCAGACGGCGATCGCCGCCTCGATGGGCGCCTATGTCGTCGCCGGGGTCGTCGGCGCCGTGACGTTCGCGCGGCGCGGCGCGGTCGACTGGCGCGAGGCCCGGCCGCTCTGGATCGGCTCGGCGCCCGCCGCCGCGCTCGGCGCTTTCGCGGCCAGGCTGGCGTCGCCGGCCGTGCTTGAGGCGCTCATCGCCGCGGCGGCGATTCTTTCGGGCCTTTACGCCATGCGCCGTCCGGCAGCGCCGAAGGCGCGTGGGGGACGGCGTCTCGGCGGCCGGTCCGGCCTCGCCATCGGGGCGGTCGCCGGCTTTCTGTCCGCGCTCACCGGGACGAGCGGCCCCGTCGTCCTGATGCCGGTCCTGCTCTGGCTCGGCGTCGAGCCGTTGACGGCGGTCGGGCTCGCGCAGACGATCCAGATTCCGATCGCCCTTCTGGCGAGCGCGGGCAATTTCGCGACCGGCTCGATCGACTTGCCGCTCGCCGGGCTCATCGCCCTCGGGCTGGGTTCGGGCGCTTTGGCCGGCGCACGGATGGCGCAGGAGGTCCGCCCCGAACGTCTGCGCCGCGCCGTCGCGCTCATGCTGATCGGAACGGGCCTGCTGCTTTGCCTCAAGGTCGCGGCCCGTCTGGCCGCGGCGCCGATCTGAGCGCCGCGGCCTGTCTGTCCGCCGGGCGGGCTCGTCCCGCCTGGGCGCTGCGGCCGTTCAGAGCTGCACCTCTTCAAGCTCGCGGCGCGCCGTCTCCGGCCCCATGAGATAGCCGGCGATGGTCAGCAGCCACAGTCCGGCGGTCGCCAGGAACGGGCCGGTCGGGCCGAATTCAGCGATGCCCCAGCCGACCGCGACCGGCGCGAGGATCGAAACGAGACGCCCGCCGCCGACCATGATGCCGAAGCCCGTGCCGCGCAGCGAGGTGCGGAAGAATTCGCTGAGATAGGTGTCGCCGACGCCCCACAGCCAGCCGAGCATGCCGACCATCAGCGCGCCGAAGACGAGGAAAGCGTTCAGCGTCGTCGCCGTGGTCGCAAGCACCGTGCAGGCGATCATGATGAGCGCGCCGAGAATGCCCGCCGGCCTGCGGCCGATCACGTCGGACAGCCAGGTGCCGAAGAAGGACAGGAAGAACTGCGCGACGTAGAACAGCATCGCGTAGAACACCGCCTCGATCGCCGTCACATGGAACTTGTGGATCATGAAGGTGGTGAGGAAATAGGTGATCCCCCAATAGCCGCATGTGTTGGCGACATAGAGCAGCCAGCCGACCGTGATGCGCCGCCACGCCCCGGGGATCGACCAGATGCTCACGCGCGGATGCTTCACGCTGTCGAGCGCGATCATCCGCTCCATCTCTTCCTGGGCCTCCTTGAAGCGCGGCGAGTCGTCGACGGCGCTGCGCAGCCACAACACGCCAAGCGCAGGCACGGCGGCGAAGATGAAGGCGGCGCGCCAGCCGTAGGTCGGGACGACGGTGAGCGCGACCAGCGCGGCGACGATGTAGCCGAGCGAATAGAGCCCGAACATGATGCCGCCGGTGCCGACCGCGCGGTGTTTGGGCGGCCACATCTCGGCGGTGTAGGGCGCGCCGACGGCGAGCTCGCCGGCGCCGCCGACGCCGGTGAGGAAGCGCAGGCCGGTCACCGCGCCGAGATTGCTGACGAAGCCGCCGAGCACCGTCGTGGTGCCGTACAGAAGGATGGAGAAGCGCAGCGAGTTGCGCCGTCCGATCTTGTCGGCGAGATAGCCGAAGGCGACCGTGCCGATGGTGTAGCCGACAAGGAAGAGAGATCCGATGACGCCAATCATCTTGACGCTGATGTCGAGTTCCTTGGCGATGATCGGGCTCAACATGCCGAAGATGTTCACGGCGTAGGCGTCGAAGCCGTAGCCGAGGCCCGCCGCGAGCGCCACCATCAGCGCCTGCTTGAAGGGAATGACATGGCCCGCGGCGGTGACCGTATGTTCTCCCGCGAGAATGCCTTCGTTGTGGCGCAGCTCGACTGCGCCGACGCGGGCCGGCGCCGGAGGCGCCGCGCCCGAAGATGCCGATACCGTCATTGGCGTTTTTCTCCGCTGGTGTTCTTATGCGCTCTACAGGGCGCCCTAATTCGGCGACCGAGTAAAATCGTTTCATTCAATGTCGCTATAAGGCGCTGTTATGAGTGAGGCGCGCGCCGCGCCACGGCCGGGGCAGCCGTCTCCCGGCGACCGCGCCGGCGCGGTCGTCGGGAGACGGCGCCAAAGCGCGCGACACGTCAATCCGCGCGTTTCAGCGCGACGAGGTAGTCGAGAATGGCGGGGATGTCCTTTTCGTCGACCGGCGCCTTGTAGACGTTGATCATCTTGTGGATGGTCGCGTCCCACCCCTGGCGCGCCGTCGGCGGCTGATTGAGGATCATCTCGGCGGAATGGCACGCGAGGCAGCCGCCGGCGATCGCCTCCTGTCCCGCGCCCGGCGGGAAGGACATGCGATCGGCTGGCAGGGCGACCTCGACGCGCTTGAAGTCCAGAGCCGCCGCGGCTGGCGCGATGAGAAGGACGGCGGCGACGGCGAGGGCTTGGGGAACGGCGTTCGGCGTGGCGGGCATGGCGAATGTCCTCGTCGGAATCGGCCGGAGCGCGAAAGCGTTCAGGCCACCGTGGCGTTGAGGCGCGTCGTTTCGACGACGTTGCGCATGAAGCCGCCCGGGTTCCAGTTCGCCGTCATCGGCTGCGCGATCCCGTCGGCGTTGACGCAGCGGACCATGACGGCGACCTTGCCCGCCGGCGGCGCGATCGTCGCCGACCAGCGCCGGAAGCTGTAGGCGCCTTCGTCGCGTTCGAGCGCGGCGGGGCGCCAGCTGGCGCCGTCGAGAGACACGTCGACCGATTTTACGCCGCTGTCGCCGCCGAAGGCGAAGCCGCGCAACAGCGTCGGCCGATTGGCCGGGACGGCGTCCCCGTCCTTGAAATTGGTGAGGAAGGACCGCGGAGCCATGCGGCTGATTGGAACCGTCTTGAAGCCGGTCTGTCCGGGCGTCACGTCCGCGCCTGGCGTGTCGGGGATCATATAGGCCTTGGCGGTCCAGAAATTGTCGTCCGGCCCGTCGAGAACCTCGATCGTGTTCAGCATCTTGACCCAATAGGTCGAGTACCAGCCCGGCACGACGAGGCGAAGCGGATAGCCGTTGAGGAAGGGCAGCGGCTCGCCGTTCATGGCGAAGGCGATCATCGTCTCGCCGTCTCGGGCGCGATCGACGGGGATCGATTTCTTGAATTTCGGCGCGCCTTCGACCGTGGCCTCGTCGAGGCCGCCGAAACGCACGCGCTGCGCGCCCGCCCTGACTCCGGCCTTGTCGAGCACGTCCGTGAGCCTGACCCCGAGCCAGCGGGCGTTGCCCATCGCGCCGTCGCCCCATTGGGCGCCCGGCACGCGCGGCGAAAACCTTCCGCGCGAATTGCCCGAGCACTGGTTGACGGCGGCGATCTCGAAACGCGGCATGGCGAGGAGGTCGTCAAGCGACAGGCTCAGCGGGGTTTCGACATGCCCCGACACGGCGAGGCGGAAGACGGCTGGATCGACCACGGGCGGGATCGCGCTCCAGTGCCAGCGCACGAAGAACTGGTCGTTCGGCGTGAACACGCCCTGGTTGAACACTGAAAAAGGCGTTTCGAGCAGCGGCGGCCGCGTGCGTTGAAGAATCATCTCGCCTTTTTGCGGAAAGGCGCCGGTCGTCGGGCGCAGGCTCGGCCCCCCTGAAAAACCGAGATTGATCTCGCCCGCGGCGAACGCCCATGGCGCGCCCGCGCCAAGAAGCGCGCCGAGCGCGCCGCCGCCCTTCAGGATCCGCCGTCGCGTCACGCGAAGGCCGTAGTCGTCGCCTCGATCCATTGTCAGCTCCTTTGAGCAGGGCCGTCATCTTGAAAACTGGCCGTCGCGACCGCCCGGCCGCTCAGCCAAGGCTGAGGACGTGGACGAGGATCAGACTGACGATCACCAGGCCGACAAGCGAAAGCGTCACCGCGGCGGTGACCTTGCCGCCGACGCGGCTGATCACCCGCAGGTCGACGCCAAGGCCGAGCGCGGCCATCGAGATGACGGTCAGGACGACGGCGATTCTCGTCAGCGGCGCGACCATGAAGTCCGGGATGACCCCGACCGAGCGCGCCGCGGCGAGCGCGAGAAATCCCGTAATGAACCACGGCGCCACCTTGAACGCGCCGAAGCGACGCCGCGGCGCGGCGGCCGCCTCGCCCTGGAGCCGCCGCACGACGAAGGAGAGAAAGAGCACCACCGGGCCCAGCATCAGGACCCGCATCAACTTCACCAGCGTGCCGATCTGCGTGCTGACGAGCCCGGCCGGCACGGTCGCGGCGAGCACCTGCGGCACGGCGTAGACGGTGAGGCCGGCGAGCACGCCATATTGCTTCGGCGAGAGTTCAAACAGCGGAATGAGCAGCGGCAGGCCGAGCACCACCACGACGCCGAGGATGGCGGTGAAGGAGATCGACGAGGCGATGTCGTCGCTGTCGGCGCCGATCACCGGCGCGACCGCGGCGATCGCCGAATTGCCGCAGATCGAATTGCCGCAGGCGATGAGGATCGACAGCCGGCGCGGCAGGCCGAGGAAACGCGACAGGCCGTAGCTCGACGCCAGCGCGAGCGCCACCGTCGCAAGCACGGCGACGAGAAGGAACGGCCCCGAGGCGAGGATCGCGGCGAAGCTGATCGACGCGCCGAGCAACACCACGGCCACTTCGAGAAGCTGCTTGGCGCTGAAGCCGACGCCCGCGCGCCAGCGCGGCCCCGGCGTCCAGACCGAGCGGATGGCCATGCCAAGCAGGATGGCGACGACCAGCGCCTCGACATAAGGGTGGTTGAAGATCGACTCCTCGACGTGCTGAAGGCCCATCGAGACGAGCGCCACGCCAAGGCACAAGAGAACGCCCGGCAGTCGCTCCACGACGCTCCGAGGAAGCGCAAAAACGCGCCTAAACTGCTGATCGTGAAGGCGATGCAACACCGGCGACATCCCTGTCAAATGAGATTTGGTTAAGTCATCGCCGGCGCCCCGGCAAATAATTTCTCTGATTTGAACATAGTCTACGCCTATGCCGCGCCGCAAAAAACGCGGCGCCGCGCCACGTCCAGCTAATTCACCCGGTCAATCGGGCCATAGGATCGTTTCATTTTCCATGGGCGTCATTCAGGGCGATCGTCGGCGACATCCGCTGCGGCGGCGCTGTTTCGCCGGAGGCGTCCGGCGCCGGCGCGGCCAAAGCGCAACGGGAGGAGAAAGATGTCCGCGAAAACGCGTCAACAGTGGAACGCCGCGCCGCCGCTCGCGCGCGGCGAGTGGGTGGACAGCCGAATCTACTCGGACCGGGGCATTTTCGAGGACGAGCTTGAGAGAATTTTCAAGCATGCATGGATCCCGGTATGTCATGAGTCGGAGATCCCGGAGCCTTACGATTTCCGCACCGCCTCGATCGCCCGCGAGCCGATCGTCGTCGCGCGCGGGCCGGACAATGTGGTCCGCGCCTTCCTGAATGTTTGCCCGCATCGCGGCATGATGATCGAGCGCCGCCCCTCCGGCAGTTTTCTCGAGGGTTCGCCCTCGGGCAATTCCAAGCGCATGACCTGCATGTTTCACGCCTGGCAATATGACATGAAGGGAAACTGCGTCTACATCAGCCGCGAAAAGGAAGGCTACCAGGACCGGCTGCGCAAGGAGGACATCGGCCTGCGGCGGCTCCGCTGCGAGGTGAAGTTCGGCGGCTTCGTCTGGGTCAATCTCGACGACCAGCCGGCGCTTTCGCTCGAGGAGTGGGCGGGCGAGCCCTTCGCCTGCCTGCGCAAGTCGATCGACGCCGAGCCGCTCGAGGTCTTTCACTACCACAAGGCGATCATCGATACGAACTACAAGCTGTGGCACGACACCAACAGCGAATTCTATCACGACTACATGCACTACCATAACCGCGTCACCGGCTTCAACGACGCCTATTTCGCGCGCAAGAACGACGCCTTCGCCCATGGGCACGTCACCGTCGGCACGTTCGAGGTCAACTACGAGCAGTATGAGGGCTTTCAGAGTCGCGGCGAACTTTCCTTCCCGCATCTGCCGCCCAATCAGTGGCACATGGTCGACCTTTTCCCCGGCATGAACTTCAACCTGCGCGGCTCGGCGCTGCGCTGCGACATCGTCACGCCGCTCGGGCCGGGCAAGGTGATGATCGAGTTCAGGGGCCTCGGCCTCAAGCGCGACACGCCGGCCGAAAGGGAGGCGCGCGTCAATCACCACAACTCGATCTGGGGGCCTTTCGGGCGCAATCTGCATGAGGATCTCATCGGCGTGACCGGCCAGGGCTCGGCCATGCTTCCCGGCAGCGAGCCGCGCAGGATTCTCCACGGCCGCCATGAGAACGAGACGATCCACGACGAGGTCGGCATGCGCCATTACTACGAGGAGTGGAGCCGCTGGATGAACCGGCGGGCGGACGATCCCGACGCGCCCTTCGCGCCGAAAGAGCTCGAGACGGCGACCGCCGCCGAATAGGCGCGGGGCGACGCGCGGCCGCCGAGCCGCGCCGCGATGTGACGAAGCTGAAATCACGACGCCGACGCGAAGTCCGTCGGCGCCATTCCCGAGGAAACGAACATGAGCTGCAACGGCGCCGATGTCGCGGGAAAGGTGCGCGACGCCATCTATCGCGCAACGATCATGCTGGATGATCAACGGTGGGACGAATGGCTCGGCATGTGCCACGACGATTTCCACTACGCGATCAAGTCCTACAGCCCTGAAATCCGCAAGGACATGACCTATCTGCAGGGCAAGCGCAGCGATATGGAGCATCTGATCAATCTGCTGCCAAAACACAACACGGACCATTCTCCGCTGCGCCGGCATACTTCGGTGTATATGGTGGAGCTGGCGGAGGACGGGCGCAGCGCCAGCGCGGTCAGCTCCTTCGTCGTCTACCAGAACCTTCTCGACGGCGTGAACTCGCATGTCGACGCCGGAGAAAGCCGCCTTTTCCTCGTCGGCAAATATTACGACACCTTCGCTCTCGACGACGAATCCGAGCCAAAATTCCTCAAGCGCGAAGTGCGCATCGACGAGCGCCGCCTCGACAAGGGCTCGCACTGGCCGATCTGATTCCGCCGAATGCGCCGGTCCCGCGCGTGGGGCGCGATCAGCCGGATTGAGCCGCCCGACTGCAAAGGACAAAAGCCGTGGCCTGGAAACGCGTGTGCGGCGTGTCGGACGTTCCCCCCGACACGGTTGCGAAGTTCGTGGTGGGCGGCGTGCCGCTCGCGGTGGTCAATTACGGCGGCGCATTTCGCGTTCTGCCTCCGGTATGCCCGCACATGGAGGAGCCGCTCGACAAGTCGGGCGTGGTCGCCCGGTGTGTGCTGACCTGCACCAAGCATCTGTGGGCGTGGAATCTCCACACCCTCGAGATGATCGGCGAAACCGAGAAGCCGCTCGAAACCTACGAGGTGAAAGTCGAAGACGGCGACGTCTGCGCCTATGTCGACAAAGAGCTGGTCTATGAATTTGAAGGCGCCGACGACAATGACGATGACTTCTTCAAGTAGCATGGCGGATCTCTCCCCCCTGGAGCGGTCGGGGCCGGACGGCCAGCCCGCGCAACGCGGCGCGGCGACCGTCGGCGTCGAGACGAAGTCTGATCGTTTCGCCTTCTCCGCCGCGCCGGATGAAACGATCCTGATGTCCGCGCTTTCGGCGGGCTATGACCTGCCTTACGAATGCGCGACGGGAACCTGCGGCTCCTGCCACGCCCGCGTCATGCAGGGCGCAGTCGAGCCTGGCTGGACGGATGCGCCCGGTTACGCGTCGCTGCGCCGCGACAAGGGCGACGTCCTGATGTGCCAGGCCCGCGCGACCGGCGACTGCGTGCTGCGCGTTCGCACCGGCCTGCGCCAGCCCGCCGTCGCCAAGCCCCGCGCCATGAGGCGGCGCGGCCGCATCTGTGGCTTGAGGCGGTTGACGGCCGACGTCATCGACTTCGACCTCGACCTGTCGGCGCCGATGGATTTCGACGCCGGCCAGTTCGTGACGTTGCAGGCGCCGGGGCTCGTCGGCCGTCGCGCCTATTCGATGGTCAATTGCGAGGCCGGCGCGCAACGTCTGCGTTTGGTCGTCAAGCGCAAGCCGGGCGGCGCCTTTTCAGACTGGCTGTTCGACCGTCGCCCGGCCGGCGCGGAGGTCGAGGTCAGGGGTCCTCTCGGCCGGGCGACGTTCCGTCCGGAGGCTGACGGCGACATCGTCTGCGTCGCCGGCGGCTCCGGCCTCGCCGGCATGATGGCGATCATGCGGCGCGCCTTCGACGTCGGGCATTTCGCACGCTGGCGCGGCTCGGTGTTCTTTGGCGCGCGCGCCCTCGCGGACGCCTTTTACGTTGAAGAACTCGCGGCATTCGTCGCGGCGGGACAAGGCGCCGTCGAGGCCACGCTGGCCATCTCGCATGAGGACGTCGCGGCGTCGGCGCATCCGCAGTTTCCCGGCGTCCAGATCGGCGCCGGCATGGTCCATGAAGTCGCCTCGTCCCGCATGGCGGGACGCTGGGACGACGTCACCGGCTTCGTCGCGGGCCCGCCGCCGATGGTTGACGCGACCTTGCGCATCTTCATCGCCGAAGGCGGTCTGCGGGCCGATCGCATCCGTTTCGACAAGTTCGCCTGACGCCGCCCGCGGACCGGGCCCGACGGGACCGCGCCGCGTCAACGCGCGCAGCGACAGGCGCTGATTATCTGATCACCCCAACCACAAGGACACCGCCATGCCACAGACTCAGCCGATCGTAGACATGCGGAGCCGGCCGTCGTTTCTCCACCCTTTCTTCGGGGCGGCGCCTTGCGCGCCCTCGTATGAGGTCGTGCGCTGGCTCAACAAGCGCGTTGGCGGGCGGGACGTCGACCATTTCGCCCGAGCCAGGGACGCGGATGGATTCATCGCCGAGATGGACGCCGCCGGCATCTCCGTCGCCGTGATGGTTGCGCGCAGCGTTCCGGGCGTTCGGGTGCCAAACGAGAGCCTCGCCGTTCTTTCCGACGCGTCGGGCGGCCGACTCGTCGGGATCGCCTCGGTCGATCCGATCGAGCTGGGGCGCGAGGGCGCCGTCGAGGCGGCGCGCCACGCCATCCGCGATCTCGGCATGAAGGGCCTCAATCTCGACGCCGGCTTCTACGCGACGCCGATGAAGGCCGACGACGAGCGGCTTATGCCGCTCTACGAAGTTTGCGTTGAATGCGGCGTGCCCGCCTTCGTGATGTCGGGGCCGACGACGCCTGATCTCGTCTATAACGACCCGCTCGCCGTCGACCGCGTCGCCAGGACCTTTCCGAAGCTCCCGCTCGTCTGTTGCCACGGATTCTACCCTTACGTCGACGCGATGGTCGCCGTCGCTTTCCGCAATGAGAATGTTTATGTTTCGCCCGACATGTACACATTCTCTCCCGGCGGCGGCCTTTACGTCGAAGCCGCCAATGGCTTCATGCGTGACCAGTTCCTCTTCGGCAGCTCCTATCCGTTCCGTCCCATGAAGCAGGGCGTCGACGATTTCGGCTCGCTCGGCCTGACGCAAGAGGCCTATGAGGCGGCGACCTGGAGAACGGCGAGCCAACTGCTCGGCCTCGCGCTTCAGGAGGCGTCTGTTTCGCCGCTCCCCGTGGCGGAGAAGAAACGCGCCGCCGGCGCTGCGGCTTGAGCGCCAGCGCCCGAGGTGAAAGGTTTTCGGCCCTTCTCAATTCCGGGCCCGCCTGCATGGTCTTCCTACCCGGAACGGCCATGCTTTTTTTTCGCCGCAGGAGCGGCGCGCAAAGCCGCCTGCGCCGCCGCGGAGATTTATTTCACGGGATCCGCGCGAGCTATTCCAGGCTGTGCAAGCGGTCCGCCGCGCCGGCTTTGTCGGCGGCCGTTTCGAACCACGCCACGACCACGGCGTCGTCGACGGGCGCATGGCGACGCGCGTCCGCTTCAACCGGCGGATATCGCCGGTTGGCCCCGTCAGCCTTCGAGGGTTCGGCTCGCAGCTTGGGGCCGCCAAACCCGGTCCGGTTTGGGGCGCGGCGTTTGAAGCTTGTTCAGTCTGTCTCTAGTCAAAAAGACGCTTCAAATCTTGGCGCCAAAGAAAGTCAAGAGAAAATGAAAACTTTCGCTTGTTTGCCGCACGAAGTTGATTTATAAAAAATAACTTCAAGTTTTCGCGTTGCGATATTGGTTTGCGGTTGCGAAATAGCTGTTTTTTCCAAGCCGATAGACTAGGGTCCAGACTCATAACCAGTAACTGACAGTCGCAGCGATGTGGACGGCGGCGAGGAAATTCGCGGCGCTTCTGTCGTACCGCGTTGCGACGCGCCGAAAGTCCTTCAACCGGCAGAACATCCGCTCGATGGCGTTCCGGTTTCGGTAAAGGACTGGCGAAAAGCAGTTTTTCCATTTCCGGTTGGCCTTGGGTGGGATGTTCGGCATCGCGCCGCGATCCTCGACCTGGCGGCGGATGGCGTTGGCGTCATAACCTTTGTCGGCGTGGAGAATGTCGCAGACGGGAAGCTGTGTGAGCAACGCCGCGCCAGCGGTGCAATCGGCGACATGCCCGCCGCTCAGTATGAACGCCAGCGGGCGACACAGGGCATCGGTCAGCGCGTGGATTTTCGTCGTTCGCCCACCCCGCGAGCGACCAACCGCCTGATTTTTCTCCCCCCTTTACCGCCTGCGGCCGAGCGATGCGCCTTGACCGCCGAACTGTCGATCAGAACCTCGGCCGGTGGCCTGCCCGCTTGCGCAAGAGCTTGAAACAAGGCCGTCCACACGCCCTTTCCGCCCATCGGACGAAGCGATTGTAGAGCGTCTTCCTCGGTCCATATTCCTGCGGCGCGTCGATCCATCGACCGCCAGATTTCAGAACTTGAACGATCCCGCTGATCACGCGGCGATCATCCACCCGCCGCTTGCCGCGCGTGTTTGTCGGCAGATGCGGCTCGATCTTTGAAAATTGTTCGTCCGTCAGCCAGAACTGATCCCGATTCATCGGCGCTTCCTTTCGGAAGCCGTGAATCACAAACCGCTGATCACGCCAACCATTTTATGGGTCCAGACCCTAAAGCTGCTTCTATTTGAATAAATTCATATGGAGGGAATGATGTCCCTTGAAGCGCGTGAACTCGCGGAGTTGATCACTTCAAATGTCTCGTCAATGGAAGGCGAGGCGGCTCAAAGTCCGCAAGAAGATTTCTGTTCGATCTGGCCTAAAGCCAAGCCAGTTCTGGAATTCGTGTCTGGCGTCGTCATTTTTATTCCTGGCGCGGGCGTGACCGCAGGAGCCGTGCTGCAGGGACTGCTGAAGGTCGGCGATCAGGTCGCTTCGCAGATTTGCCGAACCTGACCTCGTGTTTGCCAAACCATGCGCCGGCGATGGACGCTCGCCGCCGGGCGATCCTTCGCCGCGCAAGTTGTCGGCTTTATCCATGCGAAAACTGCCTCGGCGCGAACGATCGGCGGAATGACGCCGCCTCGTCAGAGGCCGACAATATATTTCTAACATAATATGTTTGCCGCTTCGGTCGTTGCGGGCCGGCTCGACTGTCGGACGATCAGGGGCCGGACCCCAGTTCCAGAACTTCTAACTGTCGCAGGCCGATCATGCGTGTTCCCGTTTTAGCGACGCTTCCCGCGCAGGAGCCATTCAGAGAATCCGCACAGTCTTCGATGGAAAGGCGCGGCCCGCCGGTCGACCTTCGGCGCGCGGATCTTCCAAGAGGATTCGAGATCGATCCCGAGTTTTCGGCCGTGCCCTTGGGCGCCGGTCCGGTTTCCGACATGAGCGCCGACGAACTTCGGGCGGACGATTCAGAAAACTTCATCGTCCGCGGCTTCGTCGACGCGGAGAGCGCGGACGATATTCCCGCTGAAATCGAAGGTCAGGCGCTGTTCTCGGATCCCGTCATTGCGCCGTTCTTGACCTGCGTCGGCACGCCTGCCTTTGGCGGCGTGCAGCAGGTCGTCTCTGGGCTTGGCGTTCAGGCGCTCCAGGCGCGCGGCCTGACAGGCAGAGGCGTCGCGATCGCGATCATGGACACGGGCGTCAACATCAATCATCTGCGGGCGAAGCTCAATGTCATGCCACGGTTCGACGCCGTCAACTCCTGGCGGCCTCCGGGAACGGTTACGGCTCCTGGAACCTATCCGATCGACCACGGGACGATGTGCGCCTTTGACACGCTGATCGTCGCGCCGGAGGCGACCCTGCTCGATTTTCCGATACTCGCCGCGACGGCGCCGGGCGGTGCGATGACGGGGCGCACGCTGAGCGTCGCGGTTCAGGCTTACGCGCAACTCATCGCCTTCTGGGGCGTCGCCTTCGCCGCCAGAGGCCCGCGATACGCGGGGCTTGTGGTGAGCAACAGTTGGGGAATCTATCATCCGAGCTGGGATTTTCCATCCGGCCATCCCGGTCGTTACATCGACAATCCAAACCATCCCTTCATTCAACTGGCCGGCGTGCTGGCGCGCTCCGGGGCGGACATCATTTTCGCGGCCGGCAATTGTGGAGTCCAATGCGCTGACATGCGATGCAAATCGCGTACGGCTGGAACGATCATGGGCGTGAACGCCAGCAGCGACGTATTGACAGTCGCGGGTTGCGACGTATCCAACATGCGTGTGGGATATTCGTCGCAGGGGCCGTCCATCTCCGGCATGCCGCAGCAGAAGCCGGATGTCGCCGCCTACACCCATTTTCTTGGTTCTGAAGCTTTCGGAGCCGGGTCGCCGGACACGGGAACATCCGCGGCGTGTCCGGTCGCGGCCGGTTGCGTCGCAGCGATCCGGACGAAGGTTCCGCCTTCCGCCATGGCCCCGCAGGCGCTCTTTGCGCAGATCGCCGCTACGGCGCGTCCCGGCGGCGGGACGACGCCTGGATGGAACGGCGACTATGGCTACGGGATCATCGATCCCGACGCCGCGGCGGCGATTTGCGGCGTATGAACTGGGCGGCTGATCAAGGCGATATGCGACATGACAGAACGGAAATCCGTGCTGCTCACCGTGCCTGGCGCCCCAGGCCAGACGCCCAGTCTCGAGGAGGCGGCCGCTCGGCTCGGTCTTCCCAGGGAGGCGCTCAACCGTGACTTTGGCGTGACGGCCCTCGATCCGGAAGAGGGCGGCTACCTGGTCGAAGCCTTTGACGACGCGCTTCCGTCGAATTTCGCCGACGAACAGGAAAAGCGCGCCTTCTCCAACCCGAGGATCGAGCCGCTCGACCGGAGAAGAGAGTGAACCTGACGGGGATGATCTAATTCGCGGGCGGCGTGTTTCAATTTTTGGAGATCATCCCATGTCCGATCCTTCAAACGTCGCGTTGGCGCCAGATCGCATTTCTGCGCTCGCAGACCGTCTCGAAGCGGCCCGTCTCATGTTGTCCCGGATAAGTCGGCCCGAAAGCGCGGCGGCGTCGGCTTCGAACGTCGACGATGACGTCTTCGAACTTGAGTGGGCGTTACGCGAAGAGCTCGAAGACATCGCCGCCGGCCTCGCCGCCGGCCGCTCGACGGAACCCGGCGGCGTTGATCTTTCGGCGACGATGCGCGCGCCTGACGGTCTCGCGGTCATGGTCGGGCATAAGCGCGCGAGCCCGGGAGCGGAAGGGGCCTGTCCGCCGTTCGCCCCCGACGACCGTTTGGAATATGGATGGAACGCCGATCTCGCGAGACGCATTTTCGCGGTCGCCGCCACGCAGGGCGTCCGCTGCAAACTCTTCACGAGAGACGGCATGGACATCGCCGGCTCATATGATCCGGTCAAGACCTGGGGGCCCGCGGCGACGGTCGAACTTCATTTCAACGCCGCCGGCGCTCCGGTCGCGAAGGGCACGCTGACTCTTTACGGCGCCGAAGCGTCGCGCCCCTGGGCGCAGTTGCTGCAAGACAGGATCGCTGCTCTGTTTGATCGCCGCCGCCGCCATGAGGATCGCGGCGTCCATATGCCTGGCCAACCCGGCTCCGGCTACGCGCGTGGCGCTCGCAATGTAGCTCAAATCCATCCTTCTGCGCTCATCGAACCGTTCTTCGGCGACAACCCCGCTGACGCAGAGCTCGGCGTGCGTATGAAACAACAGCTCGCCGAGGCCGTGGTCGGCGCCTATGCCGATTTTGTCGGTCGTCCCGCGCCAAAGCCGCAGCCTGGAAACACGGATGGTCAGGTCTCTGACGCCGCCACGGACGGCCTGTTCGCGCGACTACAGGAAACTTACGACTCGCTCGATCCACCCATAGCGGGCATGGACGCGGAGACGGCGAAAAGTCTGAAAACGATCACACTCGCCCAATGGGCCGAGGAATCCGGATGGGGGACGTCTCGCCTCGCCACGGATCATTTCAATTTCGCCGGCATGAAGGCGCTGAGCGAGGTGGAGCCCATCCTGACCCAGGTTTCGGCGCAAAAAATCTGGTACGAAGCGCATGACGGCTTCGACTGGTATTTGCGCTTCGCCAGCATCGACGATTTCATAAAGGGCTATTTTCTGTTTCTGGACCGATCGCCCTATCGTGGATGGCGCGAGGCCGCGAAACGCTCGTCCCATGATTTCATACGCTTCATCGGCCGCATCTGGTCGGGCGGCAATCCAGGCTACGCAGACCGGGTGATCGCGATCGAGCGACGTATTCTACGCTCCGTTCGCGTCGAGCCGCGGCATGACCCGGGCGATGGCCTCCCTGTCAATCTTGACGGCGTTCCAGCGGACGCCGCTCTTTTTCGGGAGCTTGTCCTCAAGCATCAGGCGGCAGATCCGGACCTTGCGCGCATGGCTCCGGTCCTTGCCGCGCAATGGGCGCATGAATCTGATTTCGGCCGTTCGCCGCTTGCGTTTCGGCATTATAATTTCGCGGGACTCGAATGGTCGGAACAATTATCTGACATCGCCGCAAGGACGCCGCATCCCACGCGCCCCGAGAAGGGCGATTTCTGCCGCTTTCTGGACCTTGCCCATTTCGTCGAAGGCTATCGGCGGCGACTGGAGCGTGATCCGGCCTTCGACGGCTGGCGCGAGCGAACGCGCACATCCGAGGACTTCATCGCCTTTCTTAGCGACGCATGGCGACGCGACGACCCCGGATATGCGCGCGCGCTCACGGCGCTTCACGCCAAATTCTCGCCGCGGAGCGCATCCCCGAAGCCAGACCCCTCCCCACGGCCGGCGCCGCGTCCGGGCGGCGGTTCTCATTCAGAAATCGATAGAGGAGGCTTCGTCATGAAAATCAAGCGCACGCGTTGCGAGCGTGCGCGAGGCCGCGCCTTCGACCGCACGGTCGGCTCATATACATGCTATTTCGAAGGCGTCGCTCTGCCCGGGCTTTCGGGCGCAGTCTACGAGCGACAGGGTCCGGGGGACAATAATGCGACCGGGCGAGCGAACCATCGCCGCGTCGAAGCTGGCGTCTATCCGCTTTCGACGCACGCCGGCGATCGAAACGATCATGGCGTGACGCTCTACCGGACTCTCGGCTATTCAGCGAGCGGCGTGGTTGGACAGGCCTCGCGGCCCTGCGTCCGTCTGCTGGGCACGCGCGGCCGCTCGGGCGTTCTGTTCCATCCGGCGGACGGCTATCTCTGGAGCGTCGGATGCTTCAATCTCTCGAAGCCGCTTGCCCCTCTTGGCCGGATCGAATGGTCTGACAGCCGCGCCCGCGTCATCGCCGTCATCGACGCCATGCGCAATAGTCTGGGCGCCCGCTTTCCCGCCGACGCGAACAAGCCGATTCCGGACGCCGTCATGATCGTCGAGGGAGAGCCGGGCCCCGCCGGCGCGCCGCCGACGTCTATGGCGTCGGCGTCCGCCTTCGGACGACTCCAGCTCGACGCCGCACGCACGACGCTCGCTTCTCCCGCGGCGGCCGAGCTTTCAGTCTATGATATGTATCATTTATTCGAATCGGCCCTCGTTGGAGGCGCGGAGGCGGGGGACATCGACATCCGGCTTGTCTCCCAGATCCTTGATGGCGCGAGCGACGTTTCCGTGCTGCGTGACGAAAGCGGGGCGGGCGTCTGGACGCCGTTCGTCGGCGCCTGCTCCATCGTCGAAACGCACGCCGATCCTGCCGCGCGCATGGCCCTGTTCGGCATTCTGTCGCTAATCGCCGACAAGCTTGTCGCGCGCGTGACGGTCGAGGACGACCGCGGACCACACACGCCGATGGTCGAAGCGAGCGTCGCCGATTCGCCGGCGGCGCTTGCGCAGCTCAAAACTGTTGGCGCCTCGGTTGACGGCTATGATCGCAGCGGGATGACGCCGCTGCTCGCGGCGGCTTATTATGCGAGCGTCGCTGCGCTGCGCTGGCTGCTTGAAAATGGAGCGGATCGGCTGGCGAAAACAACGCCACCGACTTTGCGAGACGAGAGCGTCGCAGACGTCGTCTCCGATGATTCGACAAACCCGCCTCCCGTCGGTTTCGACGCCATGGCGTGCGCTGAGGCGGGCAAGCGCAGCGTCGAGGGAGACGACGAAGCTCTCGATCTTTACGAAACGACGATTTCAGAACTCTGGCGCGCCCGGAATTGAACCCCTGGCGGAAGCCGGCCGGGTCGAAAGCGCGCGGGCATGATCGCGCGGCGCTTTCTTCGGGGGCGCGCGCCTGTCAGGCTGCAGGAACATCCTCCATCGAAACGCGTGCGTAGGGGTGTCCATAGACAGTGTAGGCGAGCCATGTGAAATCGTTGCGGGCTCCTTTCGCCGCCTGCCGGGCGGCGCGAATCGACTCCATCACGGTCCGGCCGACCTTCAATCCCTTGTAGAACGCTTCACAGAACGGAACCGCCGGCTGGTCGCCAATCGACCATAATGTGCCGACGAACAACCCTGCGCCTTTCTGCACGAACGCCTGGGCGAGACCGCCCGCGCCGCTCAGCGCATATCCTCCGACGCCTGACTGGCAGGCGTTGAGGAAGATGATCCGGCGAACGTCGTCCTTGTCCAGGGCGGCGCCGGCGCTCACGTCGTCGACGCTCAGCTCCTCGCGGACGACGCGGTTGTTTCTTATGAAGCCGGCGAGAATCAGACCCGAGTTCCACACCTGTTCGGGATCGCCTGCGCCGTGACAGGCGAAATGAAGCAGGTCGAAATCGACGTCGTCTTCCTGCGCAAGCGTTTTCAGAATCGGGCCAAGCCGTCCTTCGACGGGCTTCGCGTCGAGCAGCGTCTTGAGCATCGACACTTCCTGCTCGACATGCGCGAGTCTGTAGTTGCGATCGAGGTAATCCGGCGCGCAATAGAGCGCCTTGCCCTGACGCAGACGGAGGCGGACAGGAGGCAGGGGCACGTTCGCGATCCAGCGCGTCAGTCCCATCTCGGCAAGAAACGCGCCGCCGCGCTGCGCCGAGTCGCCGTCCGGCGCCGTCATGTAGGCGATTTCCCAAGGGATGGACGGTTCACGCGAAAAGACCTGAATCGAACCGATGCGCTCCCGGTTGTCCCACAGCAGGCGCCGTAAAGCCTCTGGAAAAAGACCACGAAACAACACGGAGCCGACGTTGCGCGCGCTCAGCGAGAGCGCCTTATAATCGGCCTGGTCATCGGCCGCCCAGTTCTCGAGTCTCTTGTAGAGCGCCTTGACGTAGTCGATCTTGTCGGATCGGTTGAAAGCATTGTCGTCGGTTTGATAATCATTATGAACGCCGAGCTCTTCGCAGCTTGCGAGAAAACGCAACCGCCATCCGCCATCCGCCAGCCGGTCCTCGAAAATATTCAGATCGAGCAACGGGAGGTCGGGCGCTCCTGACTGCGCCGAGGCGAAGGCCGTGATTGTCCCCGCGGCGGAAAATCGCGGCTGGAGGACGAGGCGGGCGAGGCGGAGCGGGCCCTGATATGCGTTGACCCAGACTTCCGCCGGCCCCGCCGCCGTTCCGCGCAACCTGAAGGTCAGGTTCTGCGGCTCGCCAGGCGCCGGGGGTGATATTCCTTCCTCATCCTCGCCGACAATGACGCAATTGGACCTCGCGACGACCTGAATACGGATCTTGCGTCCTGGAGCGACTGAAAGCTTTTTGGCGGCGTAAACGGCGCCGGCGGGCGCTTCGATGTCTTCGTGCGATAGCGTCACGTCAAGATCGACCGAACGGCCAAGACGCGGCGCCTCCGGCATGGAGGCCATGACGTTGCATGAAAACGAAGGCTCTTCCGGATCGGGAGAAAACGGCCCTTCGTCGCGCCCGGCGAAAATGACCCGCTCGGGCGCGGAGCGTCGGCCGTCGCCATAAGCCCCGGCCTGTTCCGACGGCGTGATCGGCAAAAGAGAACCATATTCCTTGATGATCGGCGTCCAGCGCGACATGCTCTCAAGCGAGGCTGAAGCTTCTTCAAGTCTGCTGAAATCCATCGACGCCTCGCTGTGCGTCGCCGCGTCATCCGTCATGGGAAGATCGAGCGTCTCGCACAGATAGCGGCAAAGCCGCGGCGACGCGAAATAGATCGTATGATAGACGGCCTCCGTGTCTCCGAAGTCGAGTTCGCGGCCCTTCCAGAACAACTTTCCACGCGCGCCAAAATTGCTCATCGAGTCTGTGTCGACCACAAGGTCGTTAGGCGCGCCGCGCCACAGATCGTTCGTGACCCTGTCGAGCAACAGTTGCGCGAGCTCCCGCGTCAGTCCTTTCGACGGCTCGAAACGCGGCGTGAAGTTGGATTGCACGACATAATAATCCGGCGGATTGGAGAGAGGTCCATCGAGCGCGAGAAGCCGCCGCGCCGTCGCGCCGCCGGGCCGCATGGAGGCGAGGCCGGGCAGCAGGCGCTCGGCCACGGCCTCCTGCGCGAGCGCCTGCGCGAATTCGCCGAGTGTCTTCATGGCGACGTAAATCAGCGCGCCGAGCGCGACGGCGCCCGAAAATCCCGTGACGACCCGCGCGCCCGCCATGACGACATTGGTGTAGAGATTGACCAGCGCATCCCAGTTGTCGGGCTCGGCGAGATGCGTTCCGGCGTTGGCGCAGCCGACGAACACGGCCTTGCGAAACCGCACGTCCGGCCGGCGCAGGGGAAAGATCTCTTCAACGAGAATGCGAAGCAGAAGCCCTCCGCGGCTGAAGGCGATCGCGTCGACGATGGCTCCCTGCGGCAGGCCGGAGAGCGCGTCGGCGAGGGCTTCGGCGTTGGTCTCGACGTCTTCCGTCAGAGTCTTGTGGTCGAAGCCGAGAACGGCGTCATAGGTTGACAACGCCGCGTCTAGAAACGCTTCTCCGTCCGTGTTGAGCGCGAGATGACCGAAACTGCCGGCCGTGGACGAGAAGGTTCCATGCGCCAGCAACAACACGCGGGCGGGTCGATCTGTCGGGGCGGAGATCTGTGGAACGCCGACGTTCGCCTTCCAGAGCGAGGGAGTCTTGCCGTCGACGGCGACAAGCCCGGCCGGGTTGCCGCTTTCGATGCGCGCGGCGGCGGCCTCGATGGTGAGCCGCGCGGCAAATTTCAGGACCCGCACCCGAATAGGTCTCAGCAGAGCTTCGGACAGCCAGCTGCGGAGCCCGCCGCGCGTCCCGGTCTGTTCGGCGAGCGGGAATTCAAATATGACGGAGCCGGGCGTTCCACGACGTTCGCCGGAAGCGTCGTCGGCTTGCGGCCGCATCCAGCCAAAGACGCCGCCTTCGCTCTCGACGAGCAACAGGGCGTTTTCTCCCGGCCCCGTCATGACCTTGACCGCGCCCGCCTCGCCGGGGGCGCTTCGGAAAGCCCCTTCTGGCGCAAGATGCGCCAGCGCGTCTCCGGCGATCTCGAAGCCCGCGGCTTCGAGCGCGTCGGTCAGCGCGTCGTCGACCAGCCCGCCGGAGCGCTGCGCGCTCTCGACCGACATGTCGCGCCTTTGCGCGCCCGCATCCCTTACGTCGAAAGGTCGCGCCCACGCATAGTCCGGAATCTCGATGACGACGTCATCAGGGCGTCCGAGCCGGCCGGCCGAGATCTTCTTCATGGGCAGCTCCATCGGGTTCGGCGTCGCGTCAGAGCACCGCGTCGGCCATTTCGTTCAGCTCGAAGACGACCGGCTGATTGGCCGTGACGGCTTCCTTGAGCGCGTCGAGGCGGCCCAGCGGATCGGCGCCAATGAACGCCGCGAAATCATAGCCCGTCGCTTCGGCCAGATCGGCGATCCTGATCTGGAACGTGCGATATGCGCCGAGGAGCCGGGCGCCCTCGCGCGCTTCCGGGCGATTGCGTTTTTCGATGAGCTTGCGGATGAGCTGCCCCTGACTCAACAGATAGGCGGTGGCGTGCAGGCTCTCTCGATCCGCGCCGATCATGGCGACGAGCTTCCAGAATTCCAGAGGAACCCGGAGTCCGTCGATCTCCGGATCGTCTTCGCCGAATACGGGTCCTGTAAAGACGCAGGCCCTGAAGCCATAGGTGCGCGCGCTGCCAAGGATGTAGTTTTCGAGCCCCTGCCACAGAGTCTTGCCCTGGTTCAGATCGGAATGTTGCGGCGCGCTGTTGACATAATGGAAAGTGTCGGCGTTGGCCTGCCGCGCGTCGGCGCCCCAGTTCGGATCCTCTCTGCGCACCATATGGCCGCGGTCGATGCTGGGGTCCGCGTAGGCTGCCGCGCCATGTTGTGTTTCGAGCGGAATGCGGGCGTCGAAGAACCATTGGTCGGCGCCGCGCTTGATCGGAACCGAAAGCTCGCCGTCAATATTCACGGCGGTGATCGCCGGCAGCTTGAAAACCGTTGAGAATTTGACGCCGAAGTGAGTGTAACGCAGCTCATGCGGCCGGTCCTCCGTCGCATCGGCAGGACGAGCGAGCGTGGCCTCGACGTCGGCGCTCAGCCCCGGCCAGGGCGCGACGAACCGGTCTCCGAGAAAATTGGACTCATAGCCTGCGCGGTTCGCGAGGTCTTCGGCGCTGTGAACGCCGTCGGCGCGGGCTTCCTGCGCCGCCTGGTCGTGAAGCAGCGCGCCCGGGCTCAGCCCGCGGCCGCCGCGGTCGCGCAGGGCGCGCAGCGTCGTCAGAGAGACGGCGGTGTTCTCGACGCCGTAGGCGCCGGCGAAATGCAGGCCGATGACCGCGCGCTGGTCGAGGCTGACCACGGGAGAGCCGGAATTGCCGCCAAGGGTCGTGCAATCATAGCGGATCAGTCCGTCGGTCGACGTCGATCGGATCAGCATGCCGGGCGAGAAGCGCTTGAGGTCATAGCCGTCGTTGAAATATCGCGCCAGGGCCGCGATCGCTTCCGAGTCTTTTTCGTTGCGTGAATCCCGGGCCGGATAGCCGATCACCGCGACAAGCTCGTTGAGCTCGCCGTCGCGCTCGGCCAATTCGATCGGCGCGGGCAGGGTCCATGCGACGCCGGACGGCAGGGAGACTTTCATGAGAGCGGCGTCGGCCGCGTGATTTTCGGCGAGGTAGGTCACCGCGAGAACCGGGGCGGCGCGCGCATCCTCCCTGCGCGCGTCGATCTCCTCGTTGAAGTCGACCGCCGCGCCAAATTTCAGGCCGGTCACGGGCGAGCGCATGAACACGCCGGCGCCGTTCGCCGCGCGTCGCGCGACCAGTTCGGCGACATGCCGGTTGGTCACCACCGTGCAGGCTTCGGCCGTCTTGTCGAGCACCCACGCGGTTCCGCCCCAGATCATGTCGTGGTTCACGAATTCGACGCGGCCGACGGACGCGACGAGCGGCTCGACCCGCCTGATCTTGACATCCGTGTCGGCAGGAAAATCGAACAGCGGCTGCAACTCGACCTTGTTGTCGCGCACGATCAGCGGCGGCCGGCCCGCCATCCTGATCAGGGCCTCGAGCGCCGGCGGATTGACGCCAAGCGTCTCGAGCCTTGCGGGACCGGCGGACAGCGCGTCGAGAGCCTGGCTGTCGGTCATGCCGAAGCGGGCCGCCCAGTCGGGCTGCGTCTCGATCATTTTCGCCGCCGCCTGCCTGAATCTGGGTATCAGGGTCTCAAGCGCGGCCATGCTTTCTTCATGGCTTCTCCGCCCGACGCCAGGCGGCCGATCGACGAATTCGTCCATGGATTTTTCCTTTCGAAGCGACGTCAGGAATAGGCTGCGCGGCCCTGTGGCCTTGATCGTCTCCTTGGAGGCGCGGATGACCGCGCGGTCGGCCGCGCGCATGAATTTGAGTGTCCCGCCGTCGCGCGAAAGGTCAGCCTCGTGAGCGCGCGAGGGCTTTGGCCAGCGCTCTGGCGGCGGCGCGGGATAGGCCCAGCGACCGAAGACGGTTTCCCGGAAGCGGCCGGCGGCTTGAGCGATAAGGCTGAGGTCCGCGGCGAGCCGGGGATCGGCGGGGCGCGGCTGCGCGGCGGCGCCCCATTCGGCTAAGGCGCTCCATTCGGCGAAGGCGCCGAGATCGCGCAGGATCTCGATGTTGTCGAGATCCGGCCTTGTGTCGAAATCGGCGCCGGACAAGCGAAGACGCATGACGAACGGCGCGGCGTAGGGCGTGAGCGACGCGAGCGCGCGGGCGCAGGCCGACGCGCTCCGCTCGCCCTCGCTCGAGGTCGGAAGCGGCGCGTGGCCGTGCTCCTGCCGTTGGCGATTGGCGATCAGAACCGCTTGGGACAGTCGCCACGAGCGACGCTCTTCATCCTGCGGCGCGCCCCACAGATCGAAAGCGGCGCCTACCGGATCCGCAAGGCGCCTGGCCGCCGGCGGCCGCTCGACGCGCGCCGTTTCGAGGCAGAATCCGAGCGCCCCCGCACCAAGGTCGAAGGCTGCGCCATAGAGCGGATTGCGCGTGAGAGCTGCCGCGAGGTCGCATGCTCCTTGCTCCGGACGGCGCCGCGCGGCGGCGCGGAGCTCATCGACAAAACGCGCGAAGTCGAATTCCGCCCGCATCTCGAGCCAGGCCGTCCGGTCGAGCTGGCGCAACGCGCCCGGGCGTTCGCATGCGAGGCCTGCGCCGAGCAGTCCACGCGCTTCGCTCCAGCGTCCGGCGCGCCACAAAAAAGTGCGGGCGGCGTCGGCGGCGTCGCTCGCGCGGGCCAGCAGGCGTCCCTCGAATTCCCGCTTGAAGATGCGCCCGGCCTCGACCCAGTCGCTTTTCTCCATGTAGGCGCGCAGGTCCAAAGCGCCGGAATGGTCCACCGTATGAGCGGCGGCGGCGCGCCATTTCATGTCGACGATCTGTTGGTCGGAGACGGGTCCGCCCACATCGTGTTGTGCGGCGGACAGAACAGCCTGCGCCCCGGGCGGAAGCTCGTCCAGGGTGCGCAGGCCGAAATTCCTCGCAATCGACCGATCGATCGTCGGCGCTTCGCCGCCCGACCGCATCAACTGCAGGCGATGATAAAGAGCCTCCGTGCGGCACAGCGGATCAGGACGTCGCTCGAACCACCGCGCCGCGCATTCATCGACCTGCCTGCATTGATCGGGCGCGGCGGAGCGGAGCAGGGGAAGGATCTGCCGGCGGATCTCCGGCCTGATCCTGATCCAGGCGGCGCCCTCGCCGGGCGCGACGTCGGTCTTGTCCTCGTTCGGGTCATCGCCGTCGCGGTTTCGCGCGAGGCGCGGGTCGAACGTTTCGCAAAGCCACTGTTGCCGGGACAATTCGCCGACGAGGCGTTCAGCTTCGGCGCCGCGCGGGCTTTGCAGGTTCAGGCCGCAGGCGACGGCGAGGTCCGCGGCCAGAGACGGCGTAAGCCAGCGCACGACCAGCCCACATCTGGCGAACCGCTTGAGCGACGGATTCGGCAGGCGAGAGAGAAGGATGCGCTCGATCAAAGCCTCGACGAGAGCGCCGCCGTCGAGGGACTTGCTGGCCAGTTCGAGCAGGAGCGGATATCCGTGAAGCGCCTGCAACGCCGGATCTTCGGACACGTCACTCGATGAGCCGGCCACAATCTGGCTCGCGTCCTTGTCGGACAGGGGCTGCAATTTGGCGAGACGTCTGATCGCACGGCCGGAGAGACCGCCGAAGGCGTCGCCCCGACCCGCCGCAATCACTGTCAGCGGGCCGACGCCGAGTTTGAACAGGCTGTCGAGCCAGACGAACACGCGCTCTGGATGCGTCGCCCCCCGCGCGCGGAGCGCCTCACAGGTGTCCATGACGACGAGCGTCGGGCGCGAGCCGCTCGCCGCCGGTGGAATGAGCGCCTTCAGCGCCATGAGCCGTTTCGGCGCAAGCCTGTCCGGTTGTTCGCCGCGCGTCGGCTGATCGCGGCGCAGCGTCGTCGCCGCATCGCTGGTCTTCGTGACGGCGCCGGCATGCGCGGGATCGACGACGCCGAGCTGCCGCGCCGCCTCGAGCGTCAGTCCGACAGGATCAAGGGCGTCAAGGCTCGGCCGGTCGAAGTCGAGCCGCACGACCCGCGCCCTCGGCGGGGCGCTTTTGCGCCATTGCTCGACCGCCCGCTCCAGCAAGGTCGATTTGCCTATCCCTCCCGACCCGGAGATCAACACGGCGCCGACCGGCGGACGACGGCACTTCGCTTTGGACAAAAGTCGCGCGAGCTTCCGTTCTTCCTTATGACGTCCGACGAAGCGGATCGACGGATCAGGCGGCCGGGCGCCGTCTGCGGCGCGGCCGCACGCGAACATCGCCTTGTCAAGCCGTTTCGTTGCGCCGTGCCTTGCGCACAGGCGCGGACCGAGCCGCTCAAGGGTCGTGACGAAGCGCTCGGCCGCGGCGGCCTCCTGCGGCGTCGCGGCGCCTTTCGCGAAGACGCCCTTGCCGGCGAGCGCGTCGAGGATGTCCTTCGCGTCGTCGTCAGGGGCGCGCTTGCGCCGTTCCACGATCGCGGCCGCAAGGCTTCCGTTTTCGGCGAGTTCGAGAAGCAGTCGCTGGCGATGCCCGGCGCGCATCAGCCAGCGGCCGTCGCCGCGTCCGGTTTCACAGCAATTGGCGAGCGTCGAGGCCGCGACGGCCAGGGCGCATGGGTCTGGCGCGTGGGCGCAATGGAATGCGTCCTCGGGCGAGAACAGTCCCGACAGGGCGGCGAAACGGAGGGCGTCGTTGATCATTCTCGCCAGCGCGGGGGCGCCTGCGCGTCGCGTTTTGGGCGCGCGCTTCAGTCCGCCGATTCTCCACAGGTCGGAGTCGATCGCGCGGCAGAGGCTTTTGATCGCGCCAAGCCCGTAACGCCCGTTTATCGCCGTGTCCGGCGGAATCTGGCGCAAAATGTCGTCGAGGCGGATGTCGGCTTCGTGCGTCGTGAACCGGCGGCCGAAATCGGCGGCGGCGAGTTCGACGACATGGGCGATGTCGCTCGCCTCGACGGCGCCGAAGATCTCCACGAGAAAGCCGGGCTCTCCATCGTCGCTGGCCTCGACGCCGTTCAGCTCCGGTCCGGGAGTTCCGAGGCGTTCAAAGCCGAGCATCACGACGCGCAGAGACCGGCGCCGGATGGCCGCAGCGCAGAACTCTTCGAGCTCCATCGTCTCGTTCGACGCGAGGCGTCGCGGCGCCTGAAGAAAAACGAACCACCAGAGTTGGCCGGCCGCGCTCGCCTTGTCATCGAGTTGCGACGCAAGCGTCTCCGCGCGGGATTTGACGGTCGCCTGCCGCGTGGTTTCGTTTGTGCCCAGACCCGGTTGCGCCGCTGCGGCCGGCCCGCCGGCGCGACGGGCGATCTCGTCAAGCACCTCGACCGAAAAGCGCTCAAAAGTGAGTTCGACGACCCGATGCCGCCGGGGACCGTCGCGCTCCAGAATCTGATCCAGCAGACGCCTCGAAAAGGAGAGGCCGCGCGTCGGCTGGCGTTCGGCGTCGAGCCGCTTGACCCTGACGCCGCGCGGACGGGCGTTTTCGCGGATCAAGGCCTTCACCGCTTCAAAGAACGCGTCGCGGCCGATGACGAGGTCTTCGTCCAGTCGCCAGAGATAGGCAGGCGCGACGTCCCTTGCGATGACATCCCGAATCACGGGCAGGACGGTCGTCGCCGGCACGAGGCGCCGGTTTTTAGGGGAGCGGCCTTGATGGACGCCCATGAACTGCCGATTAAAGTCGAAGCATGCGCCCCCGGACGAACCGGAACTCGTCGCGGCGTCATGAATCAGGCGCTTCGTCAGGCCCGGGGACGAAATCAGCCTGCCGTTTGCGTATCCGACCGAGTTTCCCTTCGGAAAGTCAAACACGGCCAGACAGTTGGCCGGCGCCGGATTGGCGTTCCCGGCGGACGACAGCGTCGGATAGCCGATACGGACGCCGTCAAAACCCGCAAGGCGTATCAGCGCGAGGTCATGATGATCATGGTAGTCGGGGTCGGCGGCGTCGGCGGCGGCGAAGGTGTTTTTCAGCTCAAGAGCGGTCGCAGGCGAGTCCACGACGAGTTTTGGGAGCGCCGGAACCGTGCGGCCGTCCGAGAGCCGCACGAAAATTCGGCCGCTGGCGCTTTTGGGGTCCTTGGAGCGGACGACGTGCCAGGCGGTGAGCACGAGGCTCGGGCCGACCACCAGGCCCGATCCCTGAACGCGGCCGTCGATTTCGATGCGACAACTCCAGCGCCGGGCGCGTTCAAAAAAATCGGAGGTTTCGGGGGTCATGCGGCAACCCGCGCCGTTCGACGGGGCCGCCTGCGGCGTGCCCGGCGCGCAAGTGTCGGGCTCGAGCATAAGCAACGCCGTGGCGAATGAGCTGAGCTGATTGCGGCGACCCAGCAGATCCAGCAGGAACTTCGCGAAATCGGTTGCGGATTGGCTTCCGTCACGGCGGGCCAACGTCAGAAAGGCTGCGCGAACGCCTTCGAAGTTGAGAGGGTCGGACCCTCCGCGCATGTCGAGCGCCAGGGCCCGAGCGGCCCGTTCCGGCTCCAACGTCACGGCTTTGAGCAACTTCCGTCGCTGTTTCGGCGTCAGCGCGTCTTGCGTGGGCGGCGCCTTTGCGTCCATGGCGAGGTCTCCGACCTCCGTCGGCTGCGCCGTGGCGCTGACGTTTTCGCCCGCGCTCGCAGCCGGCAATGAATGACTGAAACAAATTTCAACAACGGGATGCGCGAACGACACGTCGCCGCGAAGACAAAGATCGTGGATATCGGCGCGCCGCCCGACTGGAGCGGAGGCTTAGGCCAGACCCGTCGCAACAGAACGGCGGTCGAAAAGCTTGGCCGCGACTTTCTTGAAATTTCAGGAGATGGCTATCTGCGTTTCCAAAGCAAGCTCGACCTGGCCATATGCGAGGAGCTTTGTTTTATGTTCTTTGTTTCATATTCAATGCGCGGAGTGCAATACTTCATATGCGCCAAAAAGGTGCAATAAACAACGGGCTGCTTTAATTCAGCATAAAGAATGCATGCAGATTTCAAAATAAAACATAGAGTCGAAGGCTTGGCAATCCTTAATCCTGGATCACGCTCGTCGCGGCCTGCGCGCTTCAATGTGAAGTTTCTGCGCGCGACGAACGTCGACGCGCGCCGTTTTGGTCGAGTCCGATCGTCGGAGACTTGTGCTCAGCTCCAGCTTGGGGCCAGTTCGGCGAGAACGCGGGAGATCGCCGGCTCCTCGGCGACGCTGGCGGCGTAGCGTTCGAGTTTCGGATAGGCCGAGAGCAGCTTCGGCTTGTCGAACAGCGCCGCGACTTTCGGCAGCATGAACAAGGCCGGGGCGATCTCGCAGTCGGCGAGGGTCAGGCGCGTCCCCGCGGCGAAACGCTCCTCGCTGATGAACGCCTGCAGCGCCGACAGCCCGCGCACGAGACGGGTCAGCCAGATCGCCGCGATCTCGTTTCTCTCATGGTCGGCGCGCCGGTTGAGCTCCGCGAGCGGCGTCAGGATCTGCAATTCGCCGATGCGCTGGAGCAGACGCATCTTCGCGCTCGCCTCGGCGCCGTCCGGACGCAGGGCGGGGACGGGAAATCGATCCTCGAGATACTCCATGATCGCGGCCGATTCCGGCAGCGGCGCGCCGTCGTCGAGAATGAGGCAGGGGATCGTGCCGAGCGGATTGATCGCGCTGAATTTCGTCGAGAGCAGGCCGCCGGGCGGCGGCGCGATCTCGACGTCGAGCGCCTTGGCGTAGATCGTCGCGCGCACCGGCGCTGAAAATGGCGAACTGTCTTCGGAGTAAAGCTTCATGGCGCGGCTCACGATCGGCTCGCGGCGGCGTCCGCAAGACGGGAGGAGAAAAGGCGGGCGGGACACTCAGCGCGCCTTTGCCCCCCGCGCGGCGCGGACGAGGGCGGCGGCGGACAGCAGGGCCGCCGAAACGGCGATCGCGCCGCAGACGAGGCCCGCGGGCGTGAGCCGCGCCGAGGCGTTCAGCGCGACCCTGTCGCCGATCCGCAGCGCGACATGCGCCTTCATCTCCTCGGGATGCGAGGGAGCGCCGGCGCGTCCGGCTTCGGCCAGGGAAAACGGCGGGGCGTCGGGTTCGAGTGCTGAGGTCATGGCGGGTCTCGCGGGCGCCGGGCCGTGAAGCCCGCCGTCGAAGCTGACGACAGACAGGTTGAAGCATGCCCGCGTCGCGATTGACAGGGGCGCGCGGCCGGGCCGGGCCCTCGCGGCCCACGGCCTATTGCGTCGCCGTCGTGGAGTCGCGCGCCGCCTTTTCGGCGGCGGCCCGTGCGCGCTCGGCCTCGCGGCGGCGCTCCGAGTCGAGGCGTCGGCGAAAAAAGGAACGTTCGCGCAGATCGTCGGCGAAGGAGTCGATGCGGGCGTTTTCACGGTCGAGCGCCCGCAGCGCCAGCGCGTTCGAAAGCGAGGCCGCGTCGACTTCGACCGTCTGTGGGCCGCTGAGCAGCCCTTGCGTGAGCAGGGCCGCCCGCGGCGGGTCGCCCCGCCAGCCTTTCGGCGCCGCCGCCTCAAGCGCGAGCCTTTGCGAAAACACGCCCTGTCGCAGGTCGTAGGAGCCGGAAAGGACGGGCGTTGTCGCGCCCGGCGGCGCGACGAAGGAGACGACGCCGGATTGCAGCGTGGCCGAAAAGGCCAGAGCGTTCGCCCGGAAGTCGGCGCGCGCGAGCTCCGTGGCGAGCGCGGCGCCGACCGCCTTCGCCGACAGTTCGCGCGTGTCGTCGTCATAGGCGGCGACGACGCGCGCGAGCGCCCCCGCGTCGGCGCGCGGCGCGACGAGCCCGTCGATCCGGCCCGCGCCCGCGCCCGCGAGGCTTCCCATGAGCGCCTCGGCGCTGCTTCCCGAGCCCGAAACATCAAGCGCGAGATCGAATTTTCCGCGCGCCGAGGCGAGGTCGAGCGCCGCGCCCGAGACGCTGACGCGGCCGGACAGCGAGGCTTCGCCGCCGGCCCTTGCGAGCGAAAGCGCGCCCTGCGCCGCGCCGCCGCCGGAGAGGGTCGCCGAAAAATCCTCGACCGCGACCTGTCCAGGCTTCAGCACGAGGATCATGCGCGCCGCCCGCATCGGCGCGAGCGGCGCGGCGAAGGCCATTTCGCGGGCTTCGAGCGGGATCCGCGCGCGCGGCGGATCGAACACGGGCGCGGCGAAGGCGAGCGCGGGCCAGAGCGCGCCGGCCTTCGCCGGTTCGGGCGGCCCCAGAACAAGCGCGGCGAGGGCGCCGGCCTCCAGCCGGTCGAGCCGCAGGGCGCCGCTCCATTCGGCGCCGCTGAGCGCAAGCCCGCCCGAAAAGCGCGTCGTCCCGAACACGCCCGCGAGCGCGTCGAGCCTGGTCGTCTCGGGCGCCAGCGACAGCGTCGCGGAGAATGACGCCGGCGGCTTCTGGGCGAAATCCGGCAGGACGAGGCCGAGCGCGCGCAGCGCCGGCGCGGCGTCGCGGGCGGAGAAGGAAAGACCGCCCTCAGCCCTCGGCGCGGCGAGGCCGCCGCCAAGGTCTCCTTCGAACGTCAGCCGCGCGTCGCCGATCGCGGCTTCGAGCCGCGCGCGCCGCGTCGCTGAACCCGGCTCCGCCCGGGCGACGAAGTCCACATGGGCGCGGCCCGGGTCGGCCGCGCCCGGCGCGGCGAGGCCCGCGACGCGCAGGAGCGGCAGGCTCGCGCGTGAATCCGCGACGATCGACACGACGTTCGCCTCGCCGCGCGCAAGGTCTCCCTCGGCGCTGGCGGAGACGACCGCCTCGCCGAGCGCGCCATGGGCTTTGAGCGATCTGAGCGTGAAGCCGTCGCCTTCGCCCGCCGCCTCGAACGTAAGGTCGAGATCGACCGGCGTGAGGCTTGAGAGGCGGGCGAGCGCGCGGCGCGGGCCGGGGGCTGACGAAATTTGCGCCAGCGCCTGCGTCAGCGGTCCGGTCTTCGGCAGCCTGATTGCGGCGTCGATGCGCGCCACCCCGTCCGCGAGCCGCCCCGTCGCATGGGCGAAGTCGCCGTCGCGCCCGTCGAAGGTCAGTTCGTCGAGACGCACGTCCTGTCCCGTCCGGGAGGCCGCGAGCCGCAGCGCGCCGAGCGGGGGCGAAGCGCCGACGACAAGCTCCGTCACGTTAAGGCGCAGCCGCCCGTCAGGCGCCGCGCCGCTCTGCGCAAACGCGCGCGCGGCGAGCGGCCCGGCAAGATCGAGTCTTTGCGCGGCGAGCGAGGCGTCTGCGCGCGCCGGCGCGTCCGCCGTGGCGAAGCTGTAGTCCGCCGCGCCTGTGAAGCGGGTTCCGTCGAGCGTCAGGTCGAGCGTTCGCATGAAAACGCCGCCGCGTGAAATCTTCGCGTCGGCAAAAAGTTCGAAACCATGGGCGAACCCGGCCGCCGGCGCCTTGACGCCGAGCGCCGCCGCAAAGGGCCGCAGCCGGAGCAGATCGTCGGCGCCCGCCACGATCCGCCCGTCGAAGTCGGGCGCAAGCGTCCAGCGCGCCGCGCCGTCGAGCGAAAGCCGCGACGCGCCGGGCCCTCGCGCAAAAAAGCGAATCTGGCTTCGCGCGTCGCTGAAGGGAAAGACGAGATCGGCCGAGACGTCCGAAAAGCTCGATCCGCCGAACAGCATGTCGCCGGCGGAAAGATGCAGCGTGAGCGGGAAGGGCGGCGTGAAGATTGGAAAGGCCGAGCGCGCCGGGGCGAGGGCGCGCAGCCTGTCGAGGTCGAGCTGCCCGGCCGCGAGCGTGACGACCGCCTGCGGCCTTGCGCCGGAAAGATCGACTTCGGCTCCGCCCCTGGCGAGAAGCGCGCGCGGCGCTTCGCCCCATGAGGCTTCGAGCGCCGAGAAGACCGCCGTCTGCGGCGTCAGCGCGAGCCGGGCGTCGGCGCGCGCCTCACCGTCTTCGAGGCGCAGCGCGCCTTCGAGCCTCAGCGCGCCGGAAACGCCCGCCTCGCCCTCGAAAGTCAGCGCGCCGAGCGGCGTCTGCGCCAGAATCCTCAGAGGCAGGACGCCCCCCTCGGCGACGCCGGAGCCGAACCGGAACGAGATCCGTGATTTGCGGCCGTCGGCGGACGAAAGCCCGGGCGCGGCCAGTTCGGCCGAGCCTTCGCCCTTGAAGGGCCCCCGGAGCGACTGCGCCTCGGCCTTGAGGTCGAGGCCCGACGCTTCGAGCCTGCGCCGGCCCTCGGCGTCTTCGACGATCAGGGTCGCGTCCGAGGCCCGCAGCGCGGAAAAGCGTAAAGAGGGCGGCGCAAAGGCGGCTTCGCGCGCCTTTTTCTCCGGCGTCGCGTCCTGCGGCGGCAGGCGCAGGACCACAGTGGGGCGCGTCAGCCGCGCTTCGTCGAACACGATCTCGCCGCGCAGGAGCGGAGCGAGCGCCATCTCGAAGCGGGCCGCCTCGGCCGAGGCGCGCCTGAGCGGCGAGGCGTCCGTCGCGCCGGCGTCGAGCGTGACGTCCTCGACGCGAAACGAGGGCGTCGGAAACAGCTTGAGGTCGATCCGGCCGCCGATCCTGGCCTCAAGCCCGCTCGCCTGCGTGATCTGCGCCTCGACAAGGCCGCGCGCGCTCGACCAGTCGACCAGATAGGGGCCGACGAGCGCGGCGCTGAGAATGAGAATCGCGCCTATGGCGAGGGCGGTCAGGCTGTCGCGCAAACGTCGCCGTCCGGGTTGAGAGGGGAAGCGCACCATAGGGCCGGCGCGCGGCGGCTTCAATTTTCCTCGTCCGGGCGGGGCTCGACAGGCCGCACGCGAGGCGCGATAAGAAAGGCCGTCACGCTTTGTTCTCATGCCGGGCCGTCGCGGCCGCAGGGCGCGTGAAAACCCCGACCGGAGCCGAGATTGACTGATCCCTTTTCGCTCGACGATCTTGACGCGCCGCGCCCGCGCCCGGGCGGGATCGCGGCGAGGGCGCGGGCGGGCGCCGGCGCGCCCTATCTCGAAGGGCTCAATGCGGAGCAGCGCGAGGCCGTCGAGACGCTCGACGGCCCGGTGCTCGTTCTCGCCGGCGCCGGCACCGGCAAGACGCGGGCGCTGACCACGCGCATCGCCCACATTCTTGCGCAGGGGCGGGCGCGGGCTCATGAGATTCTCGCCGTCACCTTCACCAACAAGGCCGCGCGCGAGATGAAGGAGCGCGTCGCGCTGCTCGCCGGCCCGGCGGGCGAGGGCATGCCCTGGCTTGGCACCTTCCACGCGATTTCGACCAAGATCCTGCGCCGCCACGCCGAGCTCGTGGGGCTGAAGTCGAGCTTCACCATCCTCGACACGGACGACCAGATCAGGCTCCTGAAACAGGTTCTTCAGGCCGAAAACGTCGACGACAAGCGCTGGCCGGCGCGCGCGCTCGCCTTCCAGATCGACGCCTGGAAGAACCGCGGCCTCGACCCCGCCCATGTGCCGGCGGGCGAGGCGGCGAGCTTCGCCAATGGCAAGGGCGCGGCGCTCTATGCGCTGTATCAGGAGCGTCTGAAAATCCTCAACGCCGCCGATTTCGGCGACCTTCTGCTCGAGACGCTGCGGCTGTTCAAGGAGAATCCCGACGTCCTGCGGCACTATCAGGACCGTTTCAGATATGTCCTCGTCGACGAATATCAGGACACCAACGCCGTCCAGTATCTCTGGCTGCGCCTGATCGCGCAGGGGCGCGGCGACGTCTGCTGCGTCGGCGACGACGACCAGTCGATCTATGGCTGGCGCGGCGCCGAGGTCGACAACATCCTGCGCTTCGAGGCCGATTTCCCGGGCGCGAAAGTGATCCGGCTCGAACGCAATTACCGCTCCACGGGGCATATTCTCGCCGTCGCCGCCGGACTCATCGCCCATAACGAGGGCCGGCTCGGCAAGACCCTGTTCACCGACGACGAAGCCGGCCTCAAGCCGACCGTCTCGGGCGTCTGGGATTCCGAGGAGGAGGCCCGCGTCGTCGGCGAGGAGATCGAGGCCCTGGCGCGCAAGGGCTGCGGCTATGACGAGATGGCCATTCTCGTGCGCGCCTCCTTCCAGATGCGCGAGTTCGAGGAGCGCTTCATCACGCTCGGCCTGCCTTACAGGGTGATCGGCGGCCCGCGCTTTTATGAGCGCGCCGAGATCCGCGACGCGCTCGCCTATCTGCGCTGCGTCGCCCAGCCGGCCGACGACCTCGCCTTTGAACGCATCGTCAACACGCCGCGGCGCGGGATCGGGGAAAGCACGCTGCAGCAACTGCACGATTATGGCCGCCGCGAGCGGATGCCGCTCGCCGCCGCCGCCCGCTTCATGATCGAGACCGACGAGATCAAGCCGAAGCAGCGCCAGGCGCTGCGCGGCCTTCTGGCCGATTTCGACCGCTGGGCCGCGCAGATCGGCGAAAGGCCGCATGGCGAGCTCGCCGAGGCCATTCTGGAGGAGTCCGGCTACACCGACATGTGGCGCAAGGACCGCACCGCCGAGGCCGCCGGACGGCTCGACAACCTCAAGGAGCTGGTGCGGGCGATGGAGGAGTTTCCGGACCTCGCGGCCTTTCTTGAACATATTTCGCTGGTCATGGACGCCGAATCGAAGGACGCCGGCCCGCGCGTCTCGATCATGACGCTGCATGCGGCCAAGGGTCTCGAATTCGAGACCGTCTTTTTGCCGGGCTGGGAGGAGGGGCTGTTTCCGCATCAGCGCTCGCTCGACGAATCGGGCCGGGCCGGGCTTGAGGAGGAGCGCCGGCTCGCCTATGTCGGCATCACGCGGGCGCGGCGGCGCGCGAAAATCACCTTCGCCTCCAATCGCCGCATCCACGGACTGTGGCAGACGACGCTTCCCTCGCGCTTTCTCGACGAGCTGCCGCCCGATCATGTCGAGGTGGTCGAGGCGGCCTCGGGCGCGGCCTATGGCGGCTACGCCCAGTCGCGCTTCGCGAATATGGATTCCTTCGGCTCGTCCTATGGCACGCCCGGCTGGCGGCGCGCCCAGAGCCGCGCGCAGGAAACGCGCGGAGAGGGCGCCAAAAGCGGCGCGCGGGGCTTTGCGCAGGGCGCGGCGCGGCGCGGGCCGATGCAGATCGAAGGCGAGCTCGTCGCCAAATCCTCCGCGTCCTCGGCCTTCGGCAAGGGCGCGCGGGTGTTCCACGAGAAATTCGGCTATGGCGCCGTGGCGGCGGTCGACGGCAACAAGCTGACGGTCGATTTCGACAAGGCCGGCCGCAAGATGGTGCTGCAGAGCTTCTTGCAGGCCGGCTGAGGCGTTCAGGGCTTGCCGGACAGGGCGCCGAACGGGTCGGCCGGCGGCGGCGCCGGGGGCGGCTCGTCTGGCAGGGCCTGCGGATATCGGCGCTCGAACTTCGGCTCGAATTCCTTCGGCTGCGGCATGAAGCGCTGACGCTTCTGGTCCCGCGCGGCGCGCAGCGCATCCTGATCGGCCCGCTGCGCGAACACCACCGCGACGCCCGCCTCGCAGAGCGACTGATGCGCGAGCGCGGCCTCGGTCTTCTCGGTCGAGAAGCGTTTCGCGCAGGCTGCGCGCGCCGTCACATAGGCCCGGAAACGCGGCTCGACGAGCGTCGGATTCAACACTTCTTCGCAGCGTTCGACCACGATCTGGGCGAGCGGCAGGTCGCTTCTGGCGTTGGCGCGGCAGGCGTTCAAAACCTCATAGGCCTGCGCGCAGCTTGGCGCGGTCCTGACCGCCTCGCTCACCAGCGCCGCGTCGGCGGCGTCGACCGGGCATTTTTCGAGCCGCTCGGCGCGCGCCGCGCCGGTCGCCAGCGCCGCCAGGGCCAGCGCCGTAAACGCCGGGGCGCGCCGCGCGCTCATGGCTGAAGCAGCTTTCCGGGGTTGAGCAGGCCCGCCGGGTCGAAGGCGCGCTTGACGGCGCGCATCAATTCGAGCGCCACGGGGTCCTTCACATGGGGCAGGAGATCCCGCTTCATCTGGCCGATCCCGTGCTCGGCCGAGATCGAGCCCGAAAAGCGCAGCGTGACGCCATGCACGATCGCGGCGATCTCGTCCCAGCGCGCCAGAAAGGCCGCTGGGTCAAGCCCCTGGGGCTGCGACACGTTGCAGTGAATGTTGCCGTCGCCAAGATGCCCGAAGGCGACGAGCCGCGCGCCGGGCGCGGCCGCGGCGAGCGCCGCTTCGACCTCGGCCAGAAAGGCCGGGACGTCGGCGATGGCGACGCTGACGTCATGCTTGATCGACGCGCCTTCAGGGCGCTGCGCGTCGGAGAGGTCGTCGCGCAGCCGCCAGAACGCCCGGCGCTGGGCGAGCGAGGCCGCCACCGCGGCGTCCTCGATCAGGCCGCGTTCGACGGCCTCCGCGAGCAGGGCGAGCAGGCGTTCGCCAAGCCCCTCCGGCCTTTGCGCCGAAAGCTCGATCAGAACATGCCAGGCGCAGCGCGTTTCGAGCGGCGCGCGCGTCCCCGACGCATGTTTCAGCACGAAGTCGAGACCGATACGGGGAATGAGCTCGAAGGCCGTGATCTCGCCGCCGCAGCGCGATTTCGCGAGGTCGAGGACATCGACCGCCGCCTGCGGCGAGGCGAGGCCGACGAAGGCGGTCTCCTGCGCCGCCGGCCGCGGAAAGAGTTTCAGCGACGCCGCCGTGACCACGCCGAGCGTGCCCTCCGATCCGACGAAAAGATCCTTCAGGTCGTAGCCCGTATTGTCCTTGCGCAGCTTGGAAAGGCCGCGATACACGCGCCCGTCGGCCAGCACCGCCTCGACGCCGAGCGTGAGGTCGCGCATCGAGCCATAGGCGATGACGCCGACGCCGCCGGCGTTGGCGCCGATGAGGCCGCCGATGGCGCAGCTCCCTTCGGAGGCGAGCGAAAGAGGAAAAAGCCGGCCAGCCCGTTCGGCCGCGGCCTGCGCGTCGGCCAGAATCATGCCGGCCTCGACCGTCATGACGTTCGAGGCGGGGTCGATCTCGCGCAGCGTGTTCATGCGCCGCAGCGACAGGACGATTCCGCGGCCCGATTCGTCGGGCACCTGGCCGCCGACGAGGCCGGTGCCGCCGGCCTGCGGCGTGACCGGCGTTCCCGTTTCGGCGCAAAGCTTCAGCAGGGCCGAAACTTCCGCCGTCGAACCAGGGCGCAGCGCGGCGAGGGCGCGCCCGCGGTAAAGGCCGCGCGGCTCGACGAGAAAGGGCGCGGCGTCCTCGCCGGTCAGGACATTGGCCGCGCCGACGATCGCGCGGAAGCGGTCGAGAAGGGCGCTGGCGGCGCCGGCTTCGGTCAAGGCGCTCATGCCGTCGCGGGCCTCGGAGGCGCGAACAACGGCGGCGCGGGGAGGGAGGGCGCGAACATGGGAGGGAAGGTCAGTCTGCGCGGAGCTGGCAGGAGAGGAGGGACTCGAACCCCCAACCCCCGGTTTTGGAGACCGGTGCTCTAACCAAATTGAGCTACACTCCTACGCTAGCCGCATGTCTAGCGTAGAGCGCGCCGCGAAATCAAGCGCCGCGCGCGGTCTTCGTGCGGCAAATCGCTCACGAGCAGGCGGACTTGCCGCATTTGCGCACATTGGCGATTTTGGCCTGAAGCTCGGCATAGCCGACGGCGCCGACCACGACCTCATCGCCGATGACATAGCTCGGCGTGCCGGAGATGTTGAGCTGGCGCGCGAGATCCTCCGATTGCGCGATCGCCTTCTGGACGTCGGGGCCGGCGGCGTCCTTTTCGAGCTTTGCGAGATCGAGCCCGGCGTCGCGCGCCGCCGACAGCGCCTCGCCCTTGCCGACGGTGGAGCGCATGCCGAGCAGGCGCTGGTGGAAGTCCCAATATTTCGCGCCCTGGAGCTGCTGCGTCGCCGCGCTCGCGATCTTCGCGGCCTGGATCGATTCCTCGCGCAGGATCGGCAGGTCGCGCAGGATCACGCGCAGATCCGGGTTGTCCTTCATCAGGCGGCCGAGATCGCCGAGGGCGCGTTTGCAGTAGCCGCAATTGAAGTCGAAAAACTCGACGAGGGTGATCTTGCCGTCCGGATTGCCGATGACGGCCTGATTGGCCCCGCTGAACAGCGGACTCGCCGGATCGCCGATGACGGACTGGCGCAACTTCGCCTCTTCGTGGCGCTCGCGCGCCTCGAGCGCCGCCGCCGCCTCGCGCAGGACGTCCGGATTCTGCACGAGATAGGACTTCACGATGCTTTCGATCTCGCTCTTTTGCGCGGGCGAGAATTCTGCGGCGCGGGCGGGCGCGCCGGCGACAAGCGAAAGACAGGCGAGGGCGGCGCAGGCGAGTCGTTTGAGGGTCATGAACAGGCTCCAGTGGCGCGGCGACGGGGCCGCCGGCCGTGACCGGAGCCCTGCCCGGAAAAGCCGGCGCTTGCAAGACGGCGCCGTCCGGGCCCTTACCGGCCGTCGCGCGGCGCCGGGCGAATTGCGTCAGGTTGGGCCGTCCGGCCGGGAGGCGGCGACGCGGTCCGATCGTGTGAGCAGGGTCCGCGCCGGAGCGATCCGGCGTGGACGGCCTGCCCGGGCGGTCGGCGAAGCGCCGTCCGGCCAGCCGAACCTCGCCTGACCGAACAATGACGCTCCGGCCGCGAAGCCGGAGCGAATTCGTGTCGGCCGGGCGTCGCGCCGGCGGAAAACCTCAGCGCGTCAGGGTCGCCTTGGCGCGCTGCCACCAGCCCGACCGCTTCGGGCGGTCGGGATCGGCCGCGTCTTCGGCGCCGGTTTCGGGCGCGTCGGGTTCGGGCGTTCCGGACTCCGGCGCGTCGGACTCTGGCGCGTCGGACTCTGGCGCGCGCGCCAAAATTTCGACTTCGGCTGGCGGCGGCGCGGCGGCTTCGCGGTCGGCGGAAGGCTCGGACACGGGCGTCGCGGCAGCCTCCATCGCGGCAGCCTCCATGCCGGGCGCTTCGGCGGCCGGCGTTTCAGCCGCCTCGGCGGCTGCGGCGCGACGCGGCGCGCGGCTGCGGGGCGTGCGGCGCGCGCGACGGGGCGAGCTTTGCTCCTCTTCCTCGGCGTCGACGGCCTCGGCGGCGGTCTCGGCGCCCTCCGGAGCTTCGGCGGCTTCGCGCGTCTTGGCGCGGCGCGACCGGCGCGGCTTGGCCGGCGCGGGCTCGGCTCCGGGCGCGTCGGCGTCGGCCTCGACCGCCTCGGGGGCGGAAGCGGGCTCGCCGTCGGGCGCGGGCGCCTCGACGCGCCCGGATTCGATCTCGACGCCGGCCTCAGCCTCGGGGCCGGCCTCATGCGGCGACGCGGCTTCCGCCTCGTCGTCCTCCTCCTCGTGGGCCGCCCGCACGGCGGGGCCAGGCGCGGGCAGGCCGCCAAGGCTCGCAAGCAGCTCGAGCGCGTCGTCCGAGGGCTGCGGCGCATTGGCCGCGACGCCCGACGTCTCGCGGTCGCCGCCCCGTCCGCGGCGCCGGCGACGGCGGCGACGCCGGCGACTGTCGGCCTCGCTTTCGTCTTCCTGGCGCGGCCCGCCGTCGGCGGCGTCGGCCTCGTCGCCCTCCGTCGCGGCGTCATCTTCCTCGTCGGCGTCTTCGAGCGTGTCGGCGAGCGAGTCATAAGTGAGGAAGGCAGCGGGTTCAGGTGCCGCAGGCTCGCCCGGCTCATGGCCGCCGGAAGCCGGCGCGCCACGCTCCAGCGCGTGATAGGTCGAGCCGATCAGGCTGTCGTCGGCCTCGATCGTCACGCAGACGCCGAAGCGGCGCTCGAGATCGCGCAGATTGGCGCGCTTCTCGTTCAAAATATAGAACGCGACGGCCGAGCGCGTCCTGACGACGAGGTCATGCGACGCGCTCTTGATCAACGCCTCCTCGACGATGCGCAGCACATGCAGCGCGATCGACGCCGTGGAGCGCAGCATGCCCGACCCCGAGCAATGCGGGCAGATCTCCGTCGAGCCTTCGAGCACGCCGGTGCGGATGCGCTGGCGCGACATTTCGAGCAGGCCGAAATGGGAGATGCGCCCGACCTGGATGCGGGCGCGGTCGTTCTTCAGCGCGTCCTTCAGCCGGCGCTCGACGGCGCGGTTGTTGCGGCTCTCCTCCATGTCGATGAAATCGACCACGATCAGCCCGGCGAGATCGCGCAGGCGAAGCTGCCGCGCGACTTCGTCCGCCGCTTCGAGATTGGTGCGCAGCGCCGTGTCTTCGATGTTGTGCTCGCGCGTCGACCGGCCGGAGTTCACGTCGATCGCGACGAGCGCCTCCGTCTGGTTGATGACGATATAGCCGCCCGACTTCAGCGTGACATGGTTGACGAACAGCCCGTCGAGCTGGGATTCGACGTCCTGCTTCGAGAACAGCGGCTGCGGATCGCGATAGGGCTGCACGCAGTTGACGTGGGTCGGCATCAGCAGGCGCATGAAGTCGCGCGCCTCGCGGTAGCCGCGCTCGCCCGAGACGAGAACGTCGTCGATGTCCTTGTTGTAGAGGTCGCGGATGGCGCGCTTGATGAGCGAGCCTTCCTCATAGACGAGCGTCGGGGCCGTGGACTTCAGCGTGGTTTCGCGCACCGTCTCCCACATGCGCAGAAGATATTCGAAGTCGCGCTTGACCTCGGGCTTGGTGCGGCTTGCGCCCGCCGTGCGCAGGATGACGCCCATGCCCTCGGGCACCTCGAGCTCCTGCGCGATTGACTTCAGCCGCTGCCGGTCCGTCGAATCGGTGATCTTGCGGGAGATGCCGCCGCCGCGCGCCGTGTTCGGCATCAGCACCGAATAGCGGCCGGCGAGGGAGAGATAGGTGGTCAGCGCCGCGCCCTTGTTGCCGCGCTCCTCCTTGACGACCTGAACCAGCAGCACCTGGCGGCGCTTGATGACTTCCTGGATCTTGTACTGCTTGCGGAAGCGCGGCTGGCGCAGCGGCGTCTCGTCCATGGCGTCGCCGCCGAGCTGCTCGACCTGCTCTTCTTCCTCGGCGTGCTCCTCGGCCTCGTCTTCGTCCTCGCCGTCCTCGGCGGGCCCGGGCGCGCGGCGCGCCTCGGCGGGCTCGTCCGCATCGGCGGGAGCGTCCATGACCTCCGATCCGGACGGCGTCGAGGCTTCGGCGGCATCGCTCTCGACCGGAGGGGCTTCGACCGGGTGGGCGGCGAGATATTCCGCCGCGATCGCCGCGGCGCCCGCGGCGAAATCCTGCGGCTCCTCGCCGAGCACGGGGGGGAGGGGTTGCACGGCGTCCGTATCCGCGTCGTCATTTTCCCGGGCGAAGCCAAAACCGGCGTCAGCCTCGTATGGAGCCGCGACGCTCTCGTCCGCGTCGGGATTCGCCGCGGCGCCAAAGAGATCGTCGTTCGGGGCGAAAGCCTCGGCCGGGGCGGCTTCGAATCCGTCTCCGGCTTCGGCGGCGTAGGCGTCCTGCGGCGACGTTTCGGCCGCGCCGGCCTCCTCGACGTCTTCGGCCGTCTCGGAGACGGCGTCCGAAGGCATGCGCTTTTCGGCGCGCCGGCCGCCGTTGCGGTCGCGGCGATGGCGGCGGCTGCGGCGCTGGCTCGACTCCTCGTCCTCGGCGTCGCGATGGGCGCGCGCCTCCTCGTCGATCAGCGCCTGACGGTCGCTCACCGGGATCTGGTAATAGTCGGGATGGATCTCGGAGAAGGCGAGAAAGCCGTGCCGGTTGCCGCCGTAATCAACGAAGGCGGCCTGGAGCGAGGGTTCGACCCGCGTCACCTTGGCGAGATAGATGTTGCCGCGCAGCTGCTTCTTGCTGGCGGATTCGAAGTCAAACTCCTCGACGCGGGAGCCGCGGGTGACGACGACGCGGGTCTCCTCCGGGTGGGAGGCGTCGATAAGCATTTTGTTGGCCATGGGGAGCTCGTTCGGGCGCAACGCGCGCGGAGCCGCTCTCGGTCTCACTCTTCAATGAAGAAGCCGGGACATGCGGGCGGCGCGCGGGCGCCTCGGATTGGAGAAGGACGAAAGAAAAAAACAGCGGCGCTGCGTCCGCTGCCGGGCGGCGGCGAACCGCCGGGCCGAAGCCTTGCGCTTCGGGCCTGCGGCGAAGACGAATGGAGCCAGCGGCCGAACAGTCAGCGCCGGCGCGGCGCGGCGTTCTCTGCGCCCCGCGATGTCCGGCGTTTCGGGAGACGGTCTTTGAAGGACGCGTCTTTGCTAGGTCCATAGGCCTCATAACCTGATAGAGCGGCCCTGACGCGCAGCGCCGCTCGCGCTACTTTCCTGGCTGGGCGGCGCCGTTCCGATCAAGTCGATCCGGCCAAGCGCGCCTTGAGACGCTTTGAGCCGGACGCCTCGAGCCGAGGCGCGGGAAACGACCGTCTCCGACGGCGTCGTTTTCACTGACGCCGATGCGACGCCCTTGGCAGGGCGCCGTCGAGATGCTGGCCATCCAAGCAGGATCCGCGAAACCGCGAATCCGACGATCCACGAAAGAATTCGCTTTCATATCGGCATCCATAAAGGTTTGGCAAGTTTTTTGGGCCGGCGGAAGGCGAAGCGCGCCGGACGGCGCAAGCCTGGCGCAAGCGTGAGGCGGCATGGATCGTCATGCGAGGGCGGGGGCGCTCATCTTGCGTTAACTTTGCGGCGCCAGCCTCCCGGGTCATAATGAGCCGCGCCGCTTCCCGTCCGTGCGGCGCAAAAGCCTGGCGGGCGGATTGGCGCCCGCGGCGGGGGCGGCGCGCCGGCGGCGGACCGGCGGCGGACCGGCGCGACGTCGAACAGGGAGGGCTTGATGGCGCATCGCATCGCAGGCGGCCCTGCAGCCTGGCGCGCCCCGGCATCCGGGCCGGCGCGCCGCGCCCGCGCGCCGGCGCGTGTCCGGGCGCGTTCCGTCTTCGGCGCCTGTGTCGCGGCCGTCGTCCTTGTTATCGCCGTCGGTTTGCTCATGGCTCCAGCGCACGCCGAAAGCGCCGCGGCGATCGAGAAAGCGCCGCCTGACAACGCGCCGCCTGGAAAAACGCCGCCTGGAAAAGACGCGGCGCAGGCTGCGGTGGCGACCGCCGCGCGGCTCGACGACGACGGCGAGCGCGCCACGCTCGTGCTGACCCACGACGGCGCGCTCGCGCCCTCGGCCTTCGTTCTGGCTGATCCTCCCCGCGTCATCGTCGACGCGCCGGGGCTGCGCTTCGCCATCGAGCCCGACGTCGGCAGGGCTCCGGCCCGGCCTTCGCGCGGCGGACCGCGCCACGCGAAGGCGCCGCCCGGCCTCGTGCGCCCGGGCGGTCTCGTCGCCTCCTTCCGGTTCGGACAGCTCGACAGGAGCCGGGCGCGGATCGTGATCGACCTTTCGGGCCCGGCGAAACTTTTGCGCGTCGCCTCCGAGAAGGGCGAGGACGGCGAGAGCCGTCTGACCATCGAGCTTGCGCGCGCCGAAAAGGCGCGCTTTCTCGCAGCCGCCGAAAGCGCGCGTCTCGCCCTCATGAACGCCGCCTCGCGGCGCGGGACCGACGAGGCGGCTCCGGTCCCGGCCGGCTCCGGCAAGCCGGTGGTGATGATCGATCCGGGCCATGGCGGCATCGACCGGGGCGCGAGCGTCAACGGGCTCGTCGAGAAGGATCTGGTGCTCGCCTTCGCCACGGCCCTCGCGGAGAAGATCGCCGCCGAGGGACGGTTCGAGCCGGTTCTGACCCGCAGCGACGACAGTTTCATCGCGCTCGGCGAGCGCGTGCGCATGGCGCGCGAGCGCGGCGCCGCGCTGTTCGTGTCGATCCATGCGGATTCGGTCGCCGAGGCGGCGCAGGTGTCCGGCGCGACGATCTACACAGTGTCGGAGCGCGCCTCGGACGCGGCCGCCGCCCGCCTCGCCGAACAGGAGAATCAGGCCGACGCGCTCGCGGGCGTCGCCTCGGCGCCCGAGGCCGGCGACGTGTCCGACATCCTGTTCGAGCTGGCGCGGCGCGAGACGCGCGCCTACAGCCATGTTTTCGCGCGGACATTGATGAATTACTGGAAGCTCGCCGGCGGGCTCAACAAGAACCCGCTGCGCTCGGCCGGATTCCGCGTGCTCATGGCGCCGGACGTGCCCTCGATTCTGCTTGAGCTCGGCTACCTCTCCAATCCGGGGGACGACGCGGCGCTGTCCTCGCCGCAATGGCGCGACGCGGCGATCGCCCGGGTGAGCGAGGCGGTTTCGACCTTTTTCGCCGAGAGGGAAGGAGCGGACGTCGCCCATGCGGGCGCGGCGCCGGCGGCGCAGGAGGCCGGCGGGACGCGCCCCTGACTGGCCGCCGAGCCCCCTTCATGCGATCGTGATCGAAGCGTCATGCCGTTGCGCCGGCGCAGCTTTTCCGCAGAAAACGCAGGACCCTAGCGTCGCCGCGCTGGCATGTTGCGGCGCGACGAAATAAAACCACAAAAAGGCCGCAGGGGTGATGAAATCCTTGCGGAAGGTTCGGTCGGCGTCCCATATCGGCGTCCAGGCGTGAGCGTGTCCGCGTCCGCGTGTCCGGATTGTTGATGAATTGAGCCGTCGCAGGCGACGCCGCGTCCGGACGCGGCGCGCTTCTCTTAAGCGACGGGCTGGCTTGATTGACGGATAAGGCTTCTCCATGCGGCTGATCGCCCGGTTCTTCGGCTTTCTCTTCGCGACGGCCGCCATCCTCTTCGTCGTGGCGGCGGCGGCCGTGGGACTCGTCATCTGGAATTTCGAGAAAGACCTTCCAGACTACACCCAGCTGGCCAATTACGAGCCCAAGGTTATGACGCGCGTCCATGCCGGCGACGGCTCGCTCGTCGCCGAATATGCGCGCGAGCGCCGCCTCTATCTGCCGAGTTCGGCCATCCCGCCGCTGGTCAAGGACGCCTTCATCTCGGCCGAGGACAAGAATTTCTACCATCACGCCGGCGTCGACCCCGAGGGCGTCGCGCGCGCGACGCTCGTGCTGCTGCAGGGCGACAAGCACATCCAGGGCGCCTCGACCATCACGCAGCAGGTGGCGAAGAACTTCCTCCTCACCAACGAGCGCTCCTTCGAACGCAAGGTGAAGGAGGCGCTGCTCGCCTTCCGCATCGAGAACGCCTATTCCAAGGAGCGGATTCTCGAGCTCTACCTCAACGAGATCTATCTCGGCCTCGGCAACTACGGCGTCGCCGCCGCCGCGCTCAACTATTTCGGCAAGTCGGTCAATGAGCTGACCCTTTCGCAGGCGGCCTATCTCGCCGCGCTGCCCAAGGCGCCGAACAATTATCATCCGTTCAACAAGCGCGAGCGCGCCATCGAGCGCCGCAACTGGGTGATCGACCGCATGGTCGAGAACGGCTACGCCACGCGCGAGGACGGCGAGAAGGCGAAGCGCGAGCCGCTCGGCGTCAATCCGCGCGTGCTGTCGCCGAATTCCTTCGCCGCCGGCTTCTTCGCCGAGGAGGTGCGCCGCGAACTCGGCGACCGCTACGGCGAGAAGAAGCTCTATGAAGGCGGGCTGTCGGTGCGCACCACGCTCGACCCCAAGATGCAGTTGATGGCGCGGCGCGCCCTCGTCGACGGCCTCGTGCGCTATGACGAGGCGAACGGCTTCCGCGGGCCGATGCGTCGCATCGACATGGGCGGCGACTGGGGCGTCGCGCTCGCCGAAGTGCCGGCCCTCGGCGACGTCGCGCCCTGGCGCCTCGCCGTGATCATCGACGCCAATGAGACCGGCGCGCGCGTCGGCCTGCAGCCGAAGCGCGAGAAATCGGGCGAGATCGAGCGCGAGCGCGAGTTCGGGACGCTCGTCAACTCGACCGGCCTGCGCTGGACCCGCGGCGCGGGCTCGCGCGCCTCGCTGACGCCCGGCGACGTCATCTATGTCGAACCGCTCGACGGCAAGCCCGGCCAGTTCCGCCTGCGCCAGATTCCGGCGGTCAGCGGCGCCATCGTCGCCATGGACCTGCACACGGGGCGCGTCTTCGCCATGGTCGGCGGCTTCTCCTACGACCAGTCGGAGTTCAACCGCGCGACGCAGGCGCTGCGCCAGCCGGGCTCCTCATTCAAGCCTTTCGTCTACGCCACCGCGCTCGACAACGGCTACACGCCGTCGTCGATCGTGCTCGACGCGCCGATCGAGATCGACCAGGGCCCGGGCCTCGGCGTCTGGCGGCCCGAAAACTACGCCGGCAAGTCGACCGGCCCGCATACGCTGCGCTATGGCATCGAGAAATCGGTCAACCAGATGACGGTTCGCCTCGCGCGCGACGTCGGCATGCCGCTCATCGCCGAATACGCCAAGCGTTTCGGCATTTACGACGACATGCCGCCCTATCTCTCCATGTCGCTCGGCTCGGGCGAGACGACGCTGCTGCGCATGGTCACGGCCTATTCCATGCTGGCGAACGGCGGCAAGCGCATCAAGCCGACCCTGATCGACCGCATTCAGGACCGCTACGGCCACACCATCTACCGGCACGACGAGCGCATCTGCGAGGGCTGCGACGCCGCCAAATGGGAGAACCAGCCCGAGCCGAAGCTGATCGACAAGCGCGAGCAGGTGCTCGATCCGCTGACCTCCTATCAGATCACCTCGATCATGGAGGGCGTGGTCCAGCGCGGCACCGGCCAGGCGGTCAAGGCGGTGGGCAAGCACCTCGCCGGCAAGACGGGCACGACCAATGACGCCAAGGATCTGTGGTTCGTCGGCTTCTCGCCCGATCTCGCGGTCGGCGTCTATATGGGCTACGACCAGCCGCGTTCGCTCGGCGATTCGGCCCAGGCCGGCCATTTCGCCGCGCCGATCTTCCGCGACTTCATGATGATGGCGCTGAAGGACAAGCCCGACATGCCCTTCCGCGTGCCGCCGGGGATCAAGCTGATCTCGGTCGACGCCAGGTCGGGCCAGCGCTCGACCGGCGCGGGCTCGATCCTCGAGGCGTTCAAGCCCGGCACCGCGCCGCCCGATTCCTACGCGGCGAGCGATTCCGCGCCGCGCGCGCAGGCGGTCAACCCCGACGCCGACCGGCTGGTGGGCACGGGCACGGGCGGCCTCTACTGAGCCCGCGGCGCGGACCCGGCCATTTACACCGCGCCGCCGCCTCCCTATGTTCCGAAAATCCCCGAGAGCGCGACGCGCTCTCTTTCTTTTTGATGAAGCAGGACAGGAATGCGCGCCGAAGCCCTTTCCCTCGTCGAAGCCGTCAAGCAGTCCGTGGGACTGCTGAGGAGGCATCTTTGACGTCGAGACAGCTGAACGGCGTCTCGCCGAACTGAACGCCAAAGTCGAAGACCCGAACCTCTGGAACGACGCCGAGGCCGCGCAGAAGATCATGCGCGAGCGAACCGACCTCGACGACCGGCTCGGCTCCCTCGCGCGCTTCGAGAGCGAGCTTGAGGACGCCGTCGGGCTGATCGAACTCGCCGAGGCCGAAGGCGACGCGGACGTCGAGCAGGAGGGGATCGACCAGCTCAAGAATTTGAAGCTCGAGGCCGAGCGACGCCAGATCGAGGCGCTGCTGTCGGGCGAGGCCGACGCCAACGACACCTATATCGAAGTGCATTCCGGCGCCGGCGGCACGGAGAGCTGCGACTGGGCGCGCATGCTGTTTCGCATGTACGCGCGCTGGGCCGAGCGCCACAAGTTCAAGGTCGATGTGATCGAGGAGACGTCCGGCGACGAGGCGGGCCTCAAGTCGGGCGTGATTCTGGTCAAGGGCCACAACGCCCACGGCTGGGCCAAGACCGAATCCGGCGTGCATCGCCTCGTGCGCATCTCGCCCTTCGACTCGGCCGCGCGCCGTCACACCAGCTTCGCCTCGGTCTGGGTCTATCCGGTCATCGACGACCGCATCGAGATCGACGTCAAGGAAAGCGACTGCCGCATCGACACCTATCGTTCGTCGGGCGCCGGCGGCCAGCACATCAACACCACCGATTCGGCGGTGCGCATCACGCACATCCCGTCCGGCATCGTCGTCGCCTGCCAGGGCGAGCGCTCGCAGCACAAGAACCGCGCCACGGCCTGGAACATGCTGCGCGCCCGGCTCTATGAGCAGGAGCTTGAGAAGCGCGAGGCGGCGGCGAGCGCCACCGAGGCGAGCAAGACCGACATCGGCTGGGGCCACCAGATCCGCTCCTATGTGCTGCAGCCCTACCAGCTCGTGAAGGACCTGCGCACCGGAACGACCTCGGGCACGCCCGACGACGTGCTCGACGGCGATCTCGACCCCTTCATGGAGGCGGCGCTGGCGCAAAGGCTCGAGGGCGGCGCGCAGGCTGCGATCGAGGACGTCGAATGACGCCGGCGCGTCGGAGCTTCTTTCCGGGCGGCGCCGGTTCGTCGCCGCTGGCGCGGGCGGGCCGCTGATGGCCCCGGCGCGTCAGCCGATCTTCAACGTTCCGGGCGTCGTGCTGGCGCTGGTCGCGGTCCTGTGCGCGATTCAGCTCGTCACGGATTACATGAACCCGCTGGCGCAGTTCCGCATCCTCGCCGAATTCGCCTTCGTGCCGGCCCGCTTCACGGTCGCCTATGACCCGACCGCCGTCGCGCGGGCCTTCAACGCCGCGGCCTCGAACAGCGAAAGCGCCGCCGAACTCGCGACGTTCTTTCTGGGCGACGGGCGCCCGTCGTGGCATACGGCGCTGACTTACGCCTTCCTTCACGGCGGCTGGACGCATGTCGGCGTCAACTGCCTCTGGCTCGTCGCCTTCGGATCGGCGCTGGCGCGGCGTTTCGGAACGCCGCGCTTTCTGGCCTTCTGCGCGCTTTGCGCGGTCGGCGGGGCGCTCGCGCATTATCTGACGCATCTGACCGATTTCCAGCCGATGGTCGGCGCCTCGGCGGTGGTTTCCGGGGCCATGGCGGCGGTCGTCCGTTTCGCCTTCCAGCCGGGCGCGCCGCTCAACGCCGCCTTCGGCTTCGACCGCTCGCATCGCGCCTATCGGCTTCCGGCCCTGCCGCTGCGCGAGGTTTTGTCGAACCGGACGGCGCTGTCGTTTCTGGGGCTCTGGTTTCTCGCCAATTTCGTGTTCGGCGCCTTTCCGCAGACGATCGGCATGACCGACGCCTCGATCGCCTGGCAGGCGCATGTCGGCGGCTTCCTCGCGGGGCTTTTGACCTTCTCATGGTTCGACCCGCCGGCCGAACGCGCCCCGCCTGCGCCTTCCGAAAGCTGAAGTCCGGCTTTCAAGTCCGCCGCTCAGGCCGCGCTCTGGGCCCGCGCGAGCAGCGCGTCGCGGGCCTCGGCGATGCGGCGATAGCGTTCATTGCTGCCGCCGGCGTCGGGATGGGCGGTTTTGGCGAGCCGCCGGAAGGCTGTCGTAATCTCGGAAGGTTTCAGCGCGCCCGTCGACGGCAGCCCCAGCGCCGCGCGATGACCGCGCGACTCATCGTTGAATTCGACTTTGACGGAGAAGGCGCGACGGGCGCGCATCCCCTCAAGACGCAGTTCGACCTGGTCGAGCCGCCATCTCTCGCGCGACATGACGAGACAGGCGCCGAAGGCGACGCGGCCTCTCGATTCGAGTTCGTCGAGACTGAACGGGCCGACGACGTCATAGGGCTCCGCGAGAAAAGCCCTGCGGCCGGCCCCAATCGTTTCGACGCGGCCGATCGCGGCCTCGGCGAGCACGCCGAGCGAGCCGTTCCAGACGATCCATGTGCTTGTCTGCGTCATGCGGCTTCAATCCGTCGTTCGCGTCACGGCCCATTGTCTCAAAACGGCCATCAAGCGGAGCGTCCGCAGGCCCATGCATGTTCGGAGCCAGAGCGCGGCGGGGGTCAGCCGAGGAGCCGGCGCGGCCGCTTCGTCGTCGCCTTGCGGAACAGCGCGACGATTTCGAGATGCGCCGACCAGCGGAACTGGTCGACTGGCTGGACGCGCTCCAGCACGTAGCCGCCCGCGGTCAGAAGGGCCGCGTCGCGCGCGAAGGTCTGCGCGTTGCAGCTTACGGCGACGACGGTCGCCACGTCAGAGCGCGCGATCATGCGCGCCTGCGCTTCGGCGCCCGCGCGCGGCGGATCGAAGACGAGTCCGTCGAAGCCGGCAAGCTCCGAGGCGTCGAGCGGACGACGAAACAGGTCGCGCGTTTCGGCGGCGACCGGTGGAATGCGGTTACACAGTTACGGCAAAGGCACGCGCGATTGCGCGCCTCCACCGGCACGCGCACGAGCAATTCATCCGGGATTTTGACCGACTCGCACCAGCAAGGACCTT
>NZ_JBGAHM010000011.1:0-95460 GCF_044226135.1 Methylocella sp.
GACGTTCTGGCCGCGGCCCGGCCGAGCGTCCCCGACGCAGCGCCGGCCTCGAGTGAGGCCGCCTCCGAAGTCGCGGCCATGGAGCCCGCCGCCGCGCCCGCCCCGCTCGCCGCCGACCGCGCGCCGGTCGCGCCGCCGCTCGCCGCGCCGCCGCTCGCGGAGCCGCCTCTTGCCGCGCCCGTTCTCGCGGAGCCGGCGGTCAGCGGCCATGTCGCCGCGCCAAAACCCGTCGCCGCGCCCGAATCCGCCGCCGCCGCGCCGCGGCCGCCGCAGAAGCCGGCGATGGAGCCCGCGGCGAAGCCCGCGCCGCGCAAGGCGTTTGAGCCGCGCACGCGCCAGACCCGCGTCGCCGCCGCCGAGCGGCGCCATGGCGGGCGCGAGCCGGCGCCCCAAGCGCGTGGACAGATCTACGCCGCGCGCTGGCCTGTCGCCCCGGCAGTCCAGCCGGGCGCCGCGCCGCTGCGCTTTTCGGGCTCCTTCGGCGGCTGCCGCTATCGCGGCGTCGTCACGCCCGACGGCTACCGGATCGAAAGCGCCTGCTGAGCGCGAAAGCGCCGGCCCTTCGGACGGTCAAAATCAGCAAAGGAAAAAGGCGCTCCTCGCGGAGCGCCTTTTTCCGTCTGTGGCGAAAGCCGGCCCTGTTCAACGCCAGTTGCGGATGTCGACGAAGCGGCCGGCGACGCCCGCCGCGGCGGCCATGGCCGGCGAGACGAGATGGGTGCGGCCCTTGAAGCCCTGCCGGCCCTCGAAATTGCGGTTCGAGGTCGAGGCGCAGCGCTGGCCGGGCTCAAGCCGGTCGGGGTTCATGGCGAGGCACATGGAGCAGCCGGGCTCGCGCCATTCAAACCCCGCCTCGCGGAACACGGCGTCGAGCCCCTCGGCCTCCGCCTGCTCTTTCACGAGGCCGGAGCCCGGCACGACGATGCCGTTGACATGAGCGGCGATATGCTTGCCGGCGACCATCGCGGCGGCGGCGCGCAGATCCTCGATGCGGCCGTTGGTGCAGGAGCCGATGAACACGCGGTCGATCGGAATGTCGGTGATTTTCTCGCCGCCCTTGAGGCCCATATAGTCGAGCGCGCGGGCGATCGAGGCGCGCTTGGCTTCGGTCGCGCCCGAATCGACCCTCGGCACCTCGCCCGTCACCGTCGCGACGTCCTCAGGCGAAGTGCCCCAGGTGACGATCGGCGGCAGCAGCGCGGCGTCGAGACGGATTTCGCGGTCGAAATGCGCGCCTTCGTCGGTGTGGAGCGTGCGCCAGTGCGCGACCGCGCGCTCCCAGGCCTCGCCCTTTGGAGCCATCGGCCGGCCCTTGAGGAAGGCGAAGGTCTTTTCATCGGGGGCGACGAGGCCGGCGCGCGCGCCGCCCTCGATGCTCATGTTGCAGACCGTCATGCGGCCTTCCATCGACAGGGCGCGGATCGCTTCGCCGGCGTATTCGATGACATGGCCGGTGCCGCCGGCCGTGCCGATCTCGCCGATGATGGCGAGGATGATGTCCTTCGCGCCGACCCCCTCCGGCGCGACGCCGTCGACGGTGACGCGCATGTTCTTCGCCCGGGTCTGGATCAGCGTCTGGGTCGCGAGCACATGCTCGACCTCGGAGGTGCCGATGCCATGGGCGAGGGCCCCGAACGCGCCGTGCGTCGAGGTGTGGCTGTCGCCGCAGACGATGGTCGCGCCCGGCAGGGTGAAGCCCTGCTCCGGCCCGATGATATGCACGACGCCCTGACGGCGGTCATGCTCGTTGAAATACTGGACGCCGAACTCCTTCGCGTTGATCGCGAGCTGCTCGACCTGCGCGCGGCTCTCGGGATCGGCGATCGGCAGGCTGCGGTCGGTCGTGGGCACGTTGTGGTCGACGACGGCGAGGGTCTTTTGCGGCGCGCGCAGCTTGCGCCCGGCGGCGCGAAGCCCCTCGAAGGCCTGCGGGCTCGTCACCTCATGCACGAGATGGCGGTCGATATAGATGAGGCTCGATCCGTCCGGCGCCTCATGGACCAGATGTTCGTCCCAGATCTTGTCGTAGAGCGTGCGCGGCTTGGCCATTGTCCCTGTCCGTGATGCGCCGGAAGCGCGGTCCTCAAACAAAATATCTGCGCGGCCGACGAAAAGTCGCTCGCAAGCGGGGAGGCGGGCAAGTAGGTTACGCCCGCACACAAGCCGAATGCCCCGCCCCTGCGGCTGCATATAAGCGCGGAGAAGCAGATGCGCCCCCCCGTCGCGCCTTATCTCACCGTTTCGCCCGCGCTGGCGGCGATCGCCTATTACACTGCGGTGTTCGGCGCGAAGCAGAAATCGATCATGCCGGCCTTCGACGGTCTGCGCATCATGCATTGCGAGCTGGCGATCAACGGCGGCGCCGTGATGCTCGCCGACGCCTTTCCCGAGCTCGGCCATACGCGCATGTCGGTGCCGGGCGAGCTCGTCACCACTTCGGTCAGCCTCGAATTCGACAAGGCCGACGACGTGGACGAAGTGTTCGCCAGAGCCACGTCGCTCGGCGGCAAGGCCGAGACGGCGCCCACGAAAAGCTTCTGGGGCACGCGCTTCGCGACCTTCCGCGACCCGTTCGGCCATCGCTGGATTTTGAACGGGCCGCTGCGCTAGCAGGACGCCCCGCGGCCGGGCGAAAGCCGTCCGGCCCGAGATTTCGCGCGCGCCAAGGGCGGGCGCCCCGGCTGCGGGGCGCGGGCGCCGGCCTTATTCGGCGGCGGGCGCGGCCTTCTTCTTGGCGGCCTTGGCCTCCTTCTTGGCGGCCTCGCGCTGCGCCTTCTGGGCCGGCGACTCCATCTTTTCGGCGATGCGGGCCGATTTGCCGCGGCGGTCGCGCAGGTAATAGAGCTTGGCGCGGCGCACCTTGCCGCGGCGCACGACCTTGATCGAGTCGATGTTCGGCGAATAGATCGGGAAGACGCGCTCGACGCCCTCGCCATAGGAAATCTTGCGAACCGTGACGCTCTCGTTGAGGCCGCCGCCGTTGCGGGCGATGCACACGCCCTCATAGGCCTGCACGCGGGTGCGCTCGCCTTCCTTGACCTTGACGTTGACGACCACCGTGTCGCCGGGCTGGAAGTCGGGGATCGTCCTGCCGGCCGAGAGCTTCGCCGCCTGCTCGGCTTCGAGCTGTTCGATGATGTTCATGAGTTTGACCTTGCCGTTTCGCCGCTTGCGCGGCGAGCGTTTCGGAACGCTGTTTTCATTTGAAGGCGGCCTCATACAGGAGACGACGGGATTTGTCGAGACTCTAGCGCCTCGATCCCCTCGACCGCCGCCCAGATCAGCGCCAGATCCTGCGGCCGCGACAGCCTGTGGCCGCCGTCCCTCGCCAGCGTCAGGGTCACGGGGTCGGCCGGCATGTGCTCGACCAGCTTCAGCGCGTGGCGATAGGGCGCGTCCTCGTCCTGCATGCCCTGCACGATATGGACCGGGCAATGGCTGCGCACCGTCGCGCCGAACAGAAGATGCCGCCGCCCCTCCTCCAGAAAGCCCGCGCCGACCGGATAGGGCCCGTCGCCATAGCGCGAGGGGCGCAAAAAGACGCCCGTCTCGGCGAGCTCGCGGCGCTGCGCGGCGCTCATGCGCTCGCAGATCAGCGCCTCGGTCATGTCGACCGCCGGCGCGGCCAGCACGAGGCCCGCGAGCCGATCCGCCTCGCCGGCGCCGGCGAGCGCCCGCGCGGCGAGCAGCGCGAGCCAGCCGCCCATCGAGGAGCCGACGAGAATCTGCGGCCCCTCGGTCAGGCCGCGGATCAGGGCGAGGCTTTCGTCGAGCCACCGGCCGATCGTCCCGTCCTCGAAGCGGCCGCCGGAGTCGCCATGGCCGGAATAGTCGAAGCGCAGGAAGGCGCGCCCCGTCTCCAGAGCCTTCGCGGCGAGAAAACTCGCCTTCTCGCCGCGCATGTTCGAGCGGAAGCCGCCAAGAAAGACCACGCCCGCCGCCTCGACGCCGGGGCGCGCGGCGAGGCGGCGACAGGCGAGCCTGCGCGCCGTCTCTCCCGCGCCCGCCATGAAGCTCCGCGCCTCGTCGCCGGCGCCATGAGCGCGCGCGACTGAGGACTGGGCGCGCGCGGGAAAAGATTGTTCAGATTTTATCATTATCCTGCGTCCGGTCGTCGACCGCCTTTTCCTTCTCGCGCCGAAGCCCGTTTCCGACGCATGTCCTCAGGCTCAAGCTCACCCTTCCGTGGCGGAACCGCGCATCCGCTCTCCGGCGCCACCGTGCTCCAGATCACCCCCGATCTCGAGGACGACCCCGGCGCGCGAGCGACGATCGAGATCGCGGCGGCGCTGGTGCGCGTCGGCGCGCAGGCGCTGGTCGCGGCGCGCGGCGGGCGGCTCGTGCCCGAACTGCAGGCTCGCGGCGGCCTGTTTACGCCATTTCCGGCCGACGCCGCCAATCCGCTGAGCCTCGTCCTCAACGTGCGCCGGCTGGCGCGGCTCGCGCGGACCGAGCGCGTCGACCTTGTGCACGCCCGTTCACGCGGCGCCGCCTGGTCGGCGCGCGGCGCGACGCGGCTCGTGAAAATCCCTTTCGTCACCTCCTTCCAGAGCGCCTACGCCCGCGGCGGCCCGCTCGCGCTGCGCTATGGGTCGGTGATGGCCGAAGGCGACGCGGTGATCGTCGGCTCGACCGCCGCGGCGCAGGAGCTGGCGCGGCTTTATCCCGCCGCGGCGCGCCGGGCGCATGTGGTGGTCGGCGGCGTGGACTGCCGCCAGTTCTCGCCGCGCGGCGTCGCGCCGCTTCGGGTTCAGGCGGCGCGACGGCTGTGGGAGGCGCCGCCCGACGCGCGTCTCGCCCTTGTCGCCGCCCGCGACGCCGAGGACGCCAGGCCTGCGCTCTCGGCCTTCCGACGGCTCGCCGAAGCCGGCGACCCCTGCCTCGCCGGCGTGCGGATCGTGCTTGTCCTTGAAGGCGCGGACGCGGGGCTGCGGGCGCAGGCGGCGCTAAAGGCCGCCGGCCTCCAGGGCGCGGGGCGCGGCGCGGCGCTCGGCGACGACCGTCCCGCGGCGCTGCTCGCCGCAGCCGCGGTCGTCACGGCCACGCGTGATCTTGAGGCCTATTGCGCGCTGGCCCTTGAGGCGGAGGCGATGGGCGCCGCCGTGCTGACCGCCGGAGACGGCGCCGCCGCCGAATCGATTCTCGCGCCGCCCGAGACGGACGCGGCGCGCCGCACCGGCTGGCGGGTCCCGCTCGACGACGCCGACGGCTTCGCGGCGGCCCTGCGCGAGGCGCTCTCGCTCGGCGCCAGCGCGCGCGACCGCCTGAGCCTGCGCGCGCGGGCGCATGTCGAGACGCGCTTCTCGATGGAGCGGATGTGGACCCAGACGCTCGACGCTTACGCCTCGGCGCTCGCCCTGCATGAGGCGGCGCAGGCTTCGGCGCGGCGGCGCTGATCCGGCGCGTCCGCGCCGGCCGGGCGCCCGTCCGGGCGGCGGACGCGCCGCGCAATATTGCAAATCGACTGGATTTACGCCATCTTAAGTTTTGCTTTCGGCGCAATGGCCGAGCGGTGCAAGAGGATCGCAAACTGACGCCCATGATTTCCGTCGAAGCGGCCGCGCAGCCGCTTCCCCCGGTCTCCGGTCAGCCTCGACCGCAAGCCGGAACGCTCGTGCGGGATATCCTGACGGCTCTCGACGACGGCAAGGCCGAAGACGTCGTCTCCATCGATCTGCACGGAAAAACCTCCCTCGCCGACGTCATGGTGATCGCCACCGGACGCTCCAACATGCATGTCGGGGCGCTCGCGGACCGCGTCGTCAAGGCGTTCAAGGAGGCCGGAGTCACGCCGCGCGTCGAGGGCCTCCCGGCCGCGGACTGGGTGCTGATCGACGGCGGAGACGTCATCATGCACATCTTCCGCCCGGAAGTGCGCCAGTTCTACAATCTCGAAAAGCTGTGGGGCGTCGGCCGGCCGGGCGAACTGCGCGCCTGACCCTTCGGCTCCTGCCCCTCTGGCGCCATGCGGCTGCTTCTCCTCTGCGTCGGGCGCGCCAGGGCCGGCGCTGAGCGCGACCTCGCCGCGCGCTATCTTGACCGCGCCGCCGCCGCCGGGCGCCCGCTCGGCTTCTCCAGGATCGAGGCGCGCGAACTCGACGAAAGCCGCGCGCGCGACGCCGCCGCGCGCAAGGCGGCCGAAGCCAGGGCTCTGCTCGCCGCGGCGTCCGGCGCCATTTTCGCGCTCGACGAAAAGGGCGAAACCCCGACGAGCCGCGAATTCGCCGCCCTGATCGGAGCCGTGCGTGATTCGGGCGCGGGCGCGCTCACATTGCTGATCGGCGGGCCGGACGGCCTTGGCGACGACGCGAAAGCCGCCGCGCGGCTCGTGTCCTTCGGGCGCATGACCCTTCCGCACCAGCTCGCGCGGATCATGGCGGCCGAACAGATCTACCGCGCCATGACCATTCTCGGCGGCCATCCCTATCACCGCGACTGAGCGAAATTTTTCGCGCCACGACGAGGCTCCCGACCTTCTGACTTGCGGACGGCCGGCGTTCCGGCTTTCCTCCGCCGCCGTGATCGCCGATGATCGCCGCGGCGCCCCGACCGGCGTCGCAGGGACCGGCGCCAAAAGGAGACACAGGGGAATGCGCGCGGCGCCGACGGCTGCCCCGACCTCGTCGACGCGACCGTCCTGGCGACTTTTCGGGTCGCTTGCCGGATCGCTCGCCGGACTGCGCCTGTGCGCCGCGCTGGCCCTTTGCGCGGCGGGCGCGGGCGACCCCGGCAGAGCCGTCGCCGCGGGCGCGCAGGACGAGGGCGCGGCGCGCAAGCCCGCGGCGCCCGAAGATCTCGAAGGCCGCAAGCTCGAACTGCGCGGCATGGAGGACACGCTCGGCGCCTCGCAGGCGCAGCGCGCCAGGATCGAGGCCGAGGCCGCGGCGCTGCGCGAAGACCGGGCGCGGCTGACCGAAACGCTGGTCGATCTCGCGCGCCAGATCGACGAACGCGACCGCAAAATCGCCGAGGCGGAGCAGCGTCTCGACACGCTGACCGGCAGCGAGGAGGCGATCCGCCGCTCGCTTGCGAGCCGCCGCGCGCTGATCGCCGAGATTCTCGCGGCGCTGCAACGCATGGGCCGCAAGCCGCCGCCCGCCCTGCTCGCCTCCCCGGACGACCTGCTCGCGGCGCTGCGCGCCTCCATGACGCTTGGCGCGGTGCTGCCCGAGATGCGCGCCGAAACCGAGGCGCTCGCCGCCGACCTCGCCGACCTCACCCAGTTGCGCCGCTCGATCGCCGCCGAGAAGGAGACCCTGTCGGACGAGCGCGCGCGTCTCGCCCTCGACCGCGAGCGGCTCGCCGCGCTGATCGACGCGCGCCAGTCGTCGCTCTCCGCGGCGCAGCAGGCGCTCGGAGCCGAGAACGCGCGCGCCGCCGAGCTTGCGCGCCAGGCGGCGAGCCTCAAGGACCTCATCTCGAAAATGGAGAGCGAAGTCGCGGCCGCGGCGAAAGCCGCCGAGGCCGCGCGCCAGGCCGACGAGGCGCGCAAGGCCGCCGAAGCCGCCTCGCCCGAGGCCCAGACGAAGCTCGCGCTCGCGCCCTTCGCCGATCCCGGGCGGCTCGCTCCGGCGACGGCCTTCGCCAATCTCAAGGGACGCCTGCCGATGCCGGCGGCGGGAACGCCGCAGCGCGGCTTTGGCGCGCCCGACGGCTTCGGCGGCTTTGAAAAAGGCATGCTGCTTGCGACGCGCCCGCGCGCCGGCGTCGTCTCGCCGACCGACGGATGGGCGGCCTACGCCGGCCCCTACCGGGGGTATGGACAAGTCTTGATCATCAACGCCGGGCAAGGCTATTATGTCATTCTTGCCGGAATGGACCGGATCAACGTGAACGTCGGGCAGTTCCTGGCGGCGGGAGAGCCTGTGGCGACGATGGGAGACGGCGCGGCCAGAACGGCGGCCGCCATTGCAATCGGCGCGGCGCAGCCCATTCTTTACATCGAATTCCGGAAAGACGGGGCGGCGATCGACCCTAGCCCATGGTGGGCGAGGCCAGAATTGCAAAAGGTTCGCGGATAATGCGCAAAGCGTCACTTGTCATGCTCGGCGCCGTGATGGGCGCCACCGTCGCGACGGTCGGAACGCAGACGAGATTCATTTCGGAGGGCATGGCGCGCGCCGCCGCTTCCGACACCTATCGCAATCTCAATCTCTTCGGCGACGTGTTCGAGAAGATCCGTTCTGACTACGTCGAGAAGCCGGACGAGCAGAAGCTCGTCGAATCGGCGATCAACGGCATGTTGACCTCGCTCGACCCGCATTCGAGCTACATGGACGCGAAAAGCTTCCGCGACATGCAGGTGCAGACCCGCGGCGAGTTCGGCGGCCTCGGCATCGAGGTGACGCAGGAGGACGGGCTGATCAAGGTCGTCACCCCGATCGACGACACGCCGGCCTCGCGCGGCGGCGTCCTTTCGGGCGACGTCATCTCGGCCATCGACGGCGAGCCGGTGCAGGGCCTGACCCTGAACCAGGCGGTCGACAAGATGCGCGGCGCGCCCAACACCCAGGTGACGCTGAAGATCCTGCGCGGCCCGAACAAGGAGGCGCAGGACGTCAAGCTGACCCGCGCCGTCATCCAGATCAAGTCGGTGCGCTCGCACGTCGAGGACGGCGACATCGGCTATATCCGCATCACCCAGTTCAACGAGCAGACCGGCGAAGGCGTCGCCGCGGCCATGAAGAAGTTCCAGAGCGAGATCCCGGCCGACAAGTTCAAGGGCTATATCCTCGACCTGCGCAACAATCCGGGCGGCCTGCTCGACCAGTCGATCGCGGTCTCGAACGCCTTCCTCGACCGCGGCGAGATCGTCTCGACGCGCGGCCGCAACGCCGACGAGACGATGCGCTACAACGCCCATCCGGGCGACCTCTCCAAAGGCAAGCCCGTGGTCGTGCTGATCAACGGCGGTTCGGCCTCGGCCTCCGAGATCGTCGCCGGCGCGCTGCAGGACCACAAGCGCGCGACCATTCTGGGCACGCGCTCCTTCGGCAAGGGCTCGGTGCAGACCATCATTCCGCTCGGCCAGAGCAACGGCGCCGTGCGCCTCACCACGGCGCGCTACTACACCCCGTCGGGCCGCTCGATCCAGGCCAAGGGCATCGACCCCGACGTCGTCGTGCTGCAGGACGTGCCGGACGAGCTCAAGGGCAAGGACGACACCAAGGGCGAGGCGTCGCTCAAGGGCCATCTCAAGAACGGCGACGATGAAAAGGGCGGCTCGCAGGCCTATGTGCCGCCGGACCCCAAGAACGACAAGCAGCTCGCCGCGGCCCGCGACATCCTGCGCGGCGTCAAGACCTCCAGCAAGACGCCCGTCCCGCCGGAAAGCGACTCGAAGAAAGTGCCGAACTGACGGCGCCCGGCGCCGGCCGCCCCCGTGTGGCCGCCGGCGCGCAAAATTCGGGACGGCGAGGCGCAGGGCCTTTCGCCGGCCCGCCCGAGAGGACGCGCAGAGCCGAAGGCTTCGCGCGTTCACGCGCAATAAGGAGCCGGGGCTAGGGCGCGAGCCCTGCGACCGTGGCCGGAACGGCGATGAGGCGCGCAGATGACGCAGACCGGCAATTATCGTCCTTGCGTCGGAATCATGCTCCTCAACCGCGAAGGACGCGTCTTCGTCGGCCGGCGGCGCGCCAAGAAATCCCTCGACGTCCCCCGCATCGGCCATGAATGGCAGATGCCCCAGGGCGGCATCGATTCCGGCGAAGGGCCGCTCCAGGCGGCCGTCAGGGAGCTGCGCGAAGAGACCAACGTCGTCTCGGTCTCCCTGCTCGCCGAATCGCCGGACTGGCTGTCCTACGATCTCCCGGAAGAGTTTTCGCGCCGCTCCTGGAAGGGCCGGTTCCAGGGACAGCGGCAGAAATGGTTCGCCTTCCGCTTCGAGGGCGACGACGCCGAGATCAACATCGACGCGCCGGCCGGCGGCTGCCGGCCGGAATTCGACGCCTGGCGCTGGGCCGGGATCGACGAGCTCGTCGGGCTCATCATCCCGTTCAAACGTCCGGTCTATGAGAAAGTGGTCGAGACGTTCCTCCCCCTCGCCGCGCCCGGCGAGGCCGTTCGCGGCGGCGCGACGACGTCCGCGTTCTGACGCAAACGGCCTCGCCCTGACGCAACGCGCGGGCTCATGACGGAAAGCGTCCTCAAGGTCAGCGGGACGACGTCCGGCGGCTCGCGCTATTTGGGCGCGAGCACCATGATCATCTGGCGTCCTTCCATGGAAGGCTCGGCCTCGACCTTGGCGAGGGCGCCGGTCTCGCTCTTGACGCGCTCGAGCAGGCGAAATCCGATGTCCTGATGCGCCATTTCGCGGCCTCGGAAGCGCAGGGTCACCTTGACCTTGTCGCCTTCCTCGAAGAAGCGCCGCACGGCTTTCATCTTGGTGTCGTAGTCATGCTCGTCGATGCCGGGCCGGAGCTTGATCTCCTTGATCTCGACGATCTTCTGCTTCTTGCGCGCCTCGGCGGACTTCTTCTGCTCAAGGAAGCGAAATTTCCCGTAATCGAGAATCTTGCAGACCGGAGGATTGGCGTTGGGCACGATCTCGACCAGATCGAGACCCGCCTCTTCGGCCGTCTGAAGGGCGGCCAGCAGATCGACCACGCCCTTGTTCTGGCCTTCGGCGTCGATCAACTGGACTTCACGAGCGCGGATTTCACGGTTGGTGCGTGGCCCTTCCTTTTGCGGGACCGGAGGCGCTTTCATGGGTCGGCGAATGGGGTGTCTCCTTGGCTGTTGACTGGAACGGGTTCTGACGGAAAAAGCGGCAGGGACGGCCGGCGCTCTCGCGCCGCGCCGCTGCGGCTCAAACTATAGAGATCGGGCGATTGCGCGCCAAAGTCAATGCGCCGCATCGTCTTGGCGCGCGCGGCGTCACGGCTCTTCGCGCCCGCACAAATTCACGCTATGGCGAATGAGCCCTTCCGCCACTCTTCGCGAGGCTCGCACATCGCCATGGTCAGCCCACAGGCGCGTCAGTTCTGGACCTTCATCGCCAACAGCCCGCGGCTGTTCGAACTGCCGCTCGACATGCGCCGGCGCGCCGCCGACCGCGCCGAAACCATGACCGGCGATCCGCGCGGGGTCGCTTATTCGGCGCCGCGCCGGCCGGCCGGGCTTCTCGCCGAGCCGGCCGAATCACGCGAAGGCGCGGCGATCGTCTATTTTCACGGCGGCGGCTATGTCTGCGGCTCGCCCGCATCGCGGCGCAAGACCATCGGCCATCTCGCCAACGCCGCCGCCGCGAAAACCTATGCCCCCGCCTATCGGCTCGCGCCCGAGCACCCCTTCCCGGCCGCCGTCGAAGACGCGCTGTCGGCCTATGAGGCGGCGATCTCGCAGGGCGCGGAACCCGGCCGGACGATCCTTGCGGGCGATTCGGCCGGCGGCGGGCTGGCGCTCGCCTGCGCCCTCGCCGCGCGCGAGAAGGGCCTTGCGCCCTGCGCCGGCCTCGCCCTCATTTCGCCCTGGACGGATCTTTCCCTGTCGGGCGCGAGCCATGAGAGTCGCGCCGGGCGCGACCTGACCTGCGGCCGGCGCGCGCTCGAGGAAATGGCCGCGAGCTATCTCGGCGGCGCGCCGGCGCGCGATCCGTTCGCGTCGCCGCTGTTCGCCGATCTTACGGGCCTGCCGGCGATGTTCGTCATCTGCGGCGGCGAGGAGACCCTGCTCGACGACACGCTGTCGCTTGCGCGCCGCGCCGCCGACGCGAAGATCGACGTGGCGGTCCATGTCGCGGCCGACATGCAGCATGTCTATCCGATCTGGGCCGGCCTGCTGCCCGAGGCCGACGACGCCATCGCCGCGCTCGGCGACTTCATCCTGACGCGGACGGCCTGAGCGCGCGCGGGGCGGGCCGCGGTCCTGACGGGCGTTCAGGCCGGACGGCGCACGGCGTCGAGCAGGCGCTCGCAGTCCTCGAGGTCGCGCAGCGCCGCGCGCAGGCGCTCGATCGATTCGGGAGGAACGGCGACCGCCGGGGCCGGGGCGAAAAGGTCGGCCGGCTCCGGCCGGCCGTCGCCCGTTTCGGCGAAGGGCGCGTCGTCGCCGGGGTCGGCCGCGCCCTCGAATGCGAAGGGGGCGCTTCGCTCCGCGTCGCCCGCGACGATCGCCGCGCGCCCGCCCTGCTCCTTGAGGATGCGCTGCACGCCGCGAATCGTATACCCCTCATTATAAAGAAGGCGGCGGATCGCGCGCAGGATCTCGACGTCGGCGGGGCGGTAGAAACGGCGGCCGCCGGCGCGCTTCAGCGGCCTGATCTGCGGAAAGCGCGTCTCCCAGAAGCGCAGCACATGCTGCGGCAGATCGAGCTCCTCGGCCACCTCGCTGATGGTGCGGAAAGCGTCGACGTTCTTGGTCATGGGACGTAAGGCTCCCGCTGCGGTTGCGGCCCTCAATCCTCGTTTGGCGCGACCTGGCCGTTGACGCGCGCCTTGAGAACGCTCGACGGCTTGAAGACGAGCACGCGGCGCTGGGTGATCGGCACCTCGATGCCGGTCTTGGGGTTGCGCCCGACGCGTTCTGACTTCGAGCGCACGACGAAGGAGCCGAAGGAGGAGAGCTTCACGGCGTCGCCTTCGGTCAGCGCTTCGGCGAGTTCGTTCAGCACCATCTGGACGAGCGCCGCGGATTCCTTGCGCGACAGCCCGACGCAGCGGTAAACCGATTCGGCGAGATCGACGCGGGTGACCGTGCGCCCGTTCGTGGCGGGTTTTCCAAATTCTTCAACCATTCGTCGCGCCGAAGCCTCCCCAAGCTCATCCGCGGCAGTTATGGCCGTCACCTTCGTCATTCTGCAGTCTCGTCATGCTCGCGCGGTCCGCTCACGACCGCAGATGGCGCGTCGCGCGGACGTATCCCGTGGCCGCGCCGCAAAATCCTTCAAGAAGCGGGCCAGACAGGAACGCCGGTAGGTTGAAGCGAGGGCAGCATATCGAAGGCCGGCCGGATGTCCATCGCCCCAATCAAATTGATAAAAAAAGAGTTTGGCGCGTGCCCGGATTCAATGGCGATGACGTCCTTCCCGGGGCGGCGGCGAGACTAGTCGAACTTCGCGCCAAATCAAGGGCCGGTTTTCCGGCCCCGCCCCGGCTCGCCTCACCAGCGGATCAGCGCCGCCCCCCAGGTGAATCCGCCGCCCATCGCCTCGATCATCACGAGATCGCCGCGCTTGATGCGCCCGTCGGCCTTCGCCACGGACAGGGCGAGCGGAATCGAGGCGGCCGAGGTGTTGGCGTGCAGATCGACCGTCAGCACGACTTTGGAGGGCGCGACGCCGAGCTTTTCGGCCGAGGCTTCGATAATGCGCCGGTTCGCCTGATGCGGCACGAACCAGTCGAGATCCTCGGCGTTCGTCCCCGTGGCGGCGAAAGCGTCCTCGGCGACGTCGGTCGCCATGCCGACCGCATGGCGGAACACCTCGCGTCCGGCCATCCGCAGCACGCCGGTCGTGCGCGTCGTCGAGGGCCCGCCGTCGACATAAAGCTTCTCGCGGTGGCGTCCGTCCGAGCGCAGGTGGGTCGTCAGCACGCCCCTGCCCTGCGCCTGTTCGCGGCTTTGCGCCTCGAGCACGATCGCGCCGGCGCCGTCGCCGAACAGGACGCAGGTCGAGCGGTCGGTCCAGTCGACCAGGCGCGAGAAAGTTTCGGCTCCGACCACCAGGGCGCGCCGGTGCGAGCCCGAGCGCAGGAACTTGTCGGCGGTCGCGACGGCGAAGACGAAGCCCGAGCACACCGCCTGAAGGTCGAAGCCCGCGCCATGGGTCATGCCGAGGCCCGCCTGGATCTGCGTCGCGACCGAGGGGAAGGTGTGGTCGGGCGTCGAGGTGGCGACGATCACGAGGTCGACGTCGTCGGGCGAGAGCCCGGCGTCGGCGAGCGCCGCCTGCGCCGCGCCGAGGCCGAGCTTCGAGGTCGGCTCGTCCTCGCCCGCGACATGGCGCTGGCGGATGCCGGTGCGCTGGACGATCCATTCGTCGCTCGTGTCGAGCGACTTCTGAAGATCCGCGTTGCTGACGATCCGCTTCGGCAGGCGTGAGCCGACGCCGACGACGACGGAGCTGAGGCCGCCTTCCGTAAGATGTGTCAAACTTTGGAATCCATGCGCAGCTGCGGGCGGGCCGGCTCCCCCGCCGGCGCGTCCTTGTGAGCGTCCGCGAGCGCGGCGCGGATCTGCCCGAGCAATTGATGATGGGCGACGCGGTAGGCGATCTCGACGGCGTTGGCGGTGCCGACGGCGTCGGACCGGCCGTGGCTCTTGATCACGGCGCCTTCGAGGCCGAGAAAGACGCCGCCGTTGACGTTGCGCGGATCCATCTTGGCCTTGAGCGTGGCGAGCCCGCGCCGCGCCAGGAGATAGGCGATCTTGGACAGGAGGTCGCCGCCGAGCGCCTCGCGCAGATACTGGCCCATCTGGCTCGCGGTGCCTTCCGCGGTCTTCAGGGCGATGTTGCCGGCGAAGCCCTCCGTCACCACGACGTCGGCCGCGCCGCGGCCGATCTGGTCGCCTTCGACAAAGCCGATGTAGTCGAAGTCGGGCGGCGGCGCTGCGCGCAGGAGCTTCGAGGCGGCGCGCACCTCGTCCACGCCCTTCATCTCCTCGGAGCCGATGTTGAGCAGGCCGACGGTCGGGCGCGGCGCGTCGAACACGGCCCGCGCCATGCCCGCGCCCATGATGGCGAGATTGACGAGATGGCGCCCGTCGGCGCCGATCGACGCGCCGACGTCGAGCACGATCGACTTGCCGCGCAGGGTCGGCCACATGGCCGCGAGCGCCGGACGGTCGACGCCCGGCAGGGTGCGCAGGCAGGTCTTGGCCATGGCCATCAGCGCGCCGGTGTTGCCGGCCGAAAGCGCGACGTCGGCTTCGCCCTTCTTGACCGCCTCGATGGCGAGCCACATGGAGGAGTTGCGCCGCCCCGCCCGCAGCGCCTGCGCCGGCTTGTCGTCCATGCGCACGAAGACGTCGGTGTGGCGCGTCTGCGAGGCCGCGGCGAGCGCCGGCGCCGCGTCGAGATGCGGACGCATCCGCGCCTCGTCGCCATACAGGATGAAGAAGGCGTCAAGCCCGCGTTCGAGCGCGAGCGCGGCGCCCGGCACCATCACCTGAGGGCCGAAATCGCCGCCCATGGCGTCGACAGCTATGCGCACTGTTTTCGTCATCGCGCCGCGATCAACCTCGCCCCAAGGGGCGCCTCAAGAACTGCCTTGCCCGGCGTGCGGACGCCGGCGCGATCAAATATAGGATAAAGGGCGCAGAACATAGTGGCGCAAACGCGCCACGACCGAGAAATCTTGCGCCGCCAGGCCCCGCGCCCCCGCCTTCACGCCGGCGCTTACTCTTTTTTAAGACCTTTGAGCGCCGCGAAGGGAGACGCCTCGCCTTCAGCCGGAAACTGAGCCGCGTCGAATCGGGCGCCGGGCCGGCGCGGATGGGGATCGAGGTTCAGCGTAAAAAACTCCTCGACCAGCGCCCCGAGGTCGATCTCGCCGTTGACGATCGGATCGGCGTCGTCCATCGCCGCCTCCTGCGGCGCGTCCTGCGCCTCGCCACGCCCGCCGCGCGGGCGGCGCGCTTCAGCCGCGGCGGCGAAGCGGGCCTCGATCTCGGCTTCAAGCGTCGTCTCGAAGGGTTCGAGCGTCACGACGCACATCTGCGTGAGGCGCGCGCGCAGCCGCCCCGAGACCTCGGCCCTGCGCTCGCCCTTTCTGACCACCGTCAGATCGGCGGAAAGGCTTTCGAGCGAGACGAGCGCGTCGGCGCCGGCGATCGCCGCCCGCTCGGCCGGGTCGGCCTCGATCCTGACGTCAAGGCCCGTCTCCGGCACGTCGGCGAGCCTGACGGGGCGCGTCATGAGCGGCTCTCGCGCGTCATCGTCGGTCATGGCTTGTTCTCTCACGCCTTCATCATGGTTTCGCGGCTCAGGCGACGCGCAGCGGGTCGGGAAACGGCGGGCGCCCTTCGAAGAAAGCCTCGACCGGCGCGACGTCGAGCGCGGCCCGCGCGGCCTGCGCATAACGCGCGAGGCGGGCGGCGTCGCCCGCGCCCGCATAAACATTTCGCTTCAGCGCGGCTTCGAGCCTCGCCCCGTCGCCGAGCGCCGTCTCATAGGCGAGGCTGCGGCCCAGAAAGGCCTCGGCCAGGGTCTTCATGCGCTTCGGCACCGACGGGTCGCCGACGCCCATCTCGCGCAGCGTCGCGTCGAAATGGGCGAACACCGCGTCGACGAGGTCCTGCGCGAGCTCGGGCCCCGGCGCGGCCATGGCGTTGAGGCGGCGCAGCGCGAGCGCGGCGTGCAGCGTCAACATTTCGAAGCGGCCTTCGAGCGTGTCCGGCGCGCCATAGTCGAGGAACAGAGCCGGCGCGCGCGCGGCCTCGACGATCGCGCCATGCAGGCGGTCGACGGTCCGGCGGCTCGAGGCGCGCGCCGAAAGCCAGGAGAACAATTTCGCAAACATGCGCGCAGCTAACCCATTCGCGCGCGCGCGTCCATATGCGCTTCGGCGCGCCCGCATCGTTCACGCCGGCTTAACCTGCGCCAGGCAGATTGGCGCCGGAACGCGCGCGCCCTTCGCACGCGCGTCTTGCAATTGCGCCGGCCCAAGGCTAGGCAACGCCGTCCGGCCCTGCGCCGGCCTCGCGCCCTTGTCCCGTTCCTCGCGCGTCTGTCGTAACTTGCACCCTGCGGAGAGTTAACCCATGGCGCTGGCGCTGGCCTCCAAATTCCGCCCGGACGCGACGACCCCCCGGCGCACGCGCCCCGCTCCGGTCAGGATCGCTCTCGCGACGGCGCTCTGCCTCGGCCTTGGCGGCTGCCTCGGCTATGACGGCACGGTGACGCATGGCTATCAGGCGGACGCGCGGCTTTATGATCAGGTGCGCGTCGGCTCGTCCGCGGAGCAGGTGCTGACCCTGCTCGGCACGCCGACGACGACCTCGACCGTCGGCGGCTCGGCCTGGTATTATGTCTCCCAGACGACCGACCGCTCCCTCGCCTTCATGAAGCCGCGGGTCGTGGACCAGCGTGTGTTCGCCGTCTATTTCGACAAGAACAAGAAGGTCGAGCGCATCGCCAACTACGGCCTCCAGGACGGCAAGGTGTTCGACTTCGTTTCGCGCACGACGCCGACGGCGGGCGCCGAATCGACCTTCCTCAAGGGCATGTTCCTGAACCTGATGCGCTTCCAGTAGGCGCGCGCCAGCCCGCGCGGCCGGCGGCCCTCGCTCCTCCAGCCGGAGGCCGCATGGCCTGGATCGTCCTGATCGCCGCCGGGCTGCTTGAGGTCGTCTGGGCCTTCGCGATGAAGCGCTCGGAGGGGTTCACGCGGCTCGCGCCGAGCGTCGTCACAGTCGTGGCGATGGTCGCAAGCGTCGGACTTCTCGCCTACGCCATGCGCAGCCTGCCGCTCGGGACCGCCTATATGATCTGGACCGGGATCGGCGCGCTCGGCGCCTTCGTCGCGGGCGTGGTCTTTCTGGGCGAGGACGCAGGCGCCATGCGCCTTCTCGCCGCCGGCCTCATTCTCGCCGGGCTCATCCTGATGAAGACGGCCTCATCGGCCTGAACCGGCGCGCGCGGCGCGCCGGCCTGGCTTCGGCCGCTCGCGCTCAGCGCGCCAGAAAGGCGAGCAGCAGCAGCGCGACGATATTGGTGATCTTGATCGCCGGATTGACCGCCGGGCCGGCGGTGTCCTTGTAGGGGTCGCCGACCGTGTCGCCGGTGACGGAGGCCTTGTGCGCCTCGCCGCCCTTGAAGTGCTTGACCCCGTCCTTGTCGGTGAAGCCGTCCTCGAAGCTCTTCTTGGCGTTGTCCCAGGCGCCGCCGCCGGACGTCATCGAGATGGCCACGAACAGCCCGTTGACGATCACGCCGAGCAGCGAGGCGCCGAGCGCGGCGAAGGCCGAGGCCTTCGAGCCCGAGATCAGCAGCACGCCGAAATAGACGACGAGCGGCGCGAGCACCGGCAGCAGCGACGGGATGATCATCTCGCGGATCGCCGCCTTGGTCAGCATGTCGACGGCGCGGCCGTAATCGGGCCGCTCCGTCCCCTGCATGATGCCGGGCTTCTCCTTGAACTGGCGGCGCACCTCCTCGACGACCGAGCCCGCCGCGCGGCCGACCGCCGTCATGGCGATGCCGCCGAAGAGGTAAGGCACGAGGCCGCCAAAAATCAGCCCGGCGACGACATAGGGGTTCGAGATGTCGAAGGACACCTCGCCCATGCCGCGGAAGTAGGGGAACTGCTCAGGGTTCGCCGAAAAATAATGCAGATCGTGGCTGTAGGCCGCAAACAGCACGAGCGCGCCAAGGCCGGCCGAGCCGATGGCGTAGCCCTTGGTCACCGCCTTGGTGGTGTTGCCGACGGCGTCGAGCGCGTCGGTCGCCTGGCGCACCTCCTTCGGCAGGCCGGCCATCTCGGCGATGCCGCCGGCGTTGTCGGTGACCGGGCCGAAGGCGTCGAGCGCGACGATCATGCCGGCGAGGCCGAGCATGGTGGTCACCGCGATCGCCGTTCCGAACAGGCCGGCGAGCTGGCTCGTGGCGATGATGCCGGCGATGATGACGAGCGCCGGCAGCGCCGTCGATTCGAGCGAGACGGCGAGGCCCTGGATGACGTTGGTGCCATGGCCGGTGACCGAGGCCTGGGCGATCGACACCACCGGCCGCTTGCCCGTGCCCGTATAATATTCGGTGATGACGACGATGCAGCCGGTCACGACAAGGCCGACGACGCCGCACAGGAACAGGTGGAATCCGGTCACGGGATGGCCGTCGGCCATGCCGATCGTCCCCCAGCCGACGCTGAGCGTGACGGCGAGCGCGAGGCCGACGACGGACAGGAGCCCGGCGGCGATCAGCCCCTTGTAGAGCGCGCCCATGATCGAGCCCGAGGGGCCGAGCTTGACGAAGTAAGTGCCGGCGATCGAGGTGACGATGCAGGCGGCGCAGATGGCGAGCGGCAGCAGCATGGCGCCATAGAGCGACGGCTGGCCGGCGAAGAAGATCGCCGCGAGCACCATGGTCGCGACCACCGTCACGGCGTAGGTCTCGAACAGGTCGGCGGCCATGCCGGCGCAGTCGCCGACATTGTCGCCGACATTGTCGGCGATGGTCGCGGGATTGCGCGGATCGTCTTCCGGGATGCCCGCTTCGACCTTGCCGACGAGATCGGCGCCGACGTCGGCCCCCTTGGTGAAGATGCCGCCGCCAAGCCGCGCGAAGATCGAGATCAGCGAGGCGCCGAAGCCGAGCGCGACCAGCGCGTCGATCACCGGGCGGCTGTTTGGCGCATGGCCGAGCGGCACGGTCAGCACGAAGAAATAGACGGCGACGCCGAGCAGCGCGAGGCCGGCGACCAGCATGCCGGTCACCGCGCCCGCCTTGAAGGAGATGTCGAGCCCCTCGGCGAGCGATTTGGTCGCGGCCTCGGCGGTGCGGACATTGGCGCGCACCGAGACGTTCATGCCGACGAAGCCGGCCGCGCCCGACAGGAGCGCGCCAATCAGGAAGCCGATGGCGATCTCGCCGCCGAGCAGCAGCCAGAAGGCGACGAAAATGACGGCGCCGACGACGCCGATGGTGAGATATTGCCGCTTGAGATAGGCCTGCGCGCCTTCGGCGATGGCCCCCGCGATCTCCTGCATCCGCGCCGTGCCGGCGCTGGCGCTCATGAGCTTCGCGGACGTGACATAGCCGTAAGCGACAGACAGCAGACCTGCGAGGATGACGAGCCAAATGGCCATCTGCTTCCACCCCTGGGAGTATTGTTGTTTATGGATTTTGGAGCGCCGAATTGGCGAACGCCCGCGCCCGATCGAAGGGAGCCTATAGAAAGCGCGAAAGCTCCGCAATCGGCCGGATCAAATTCGCGCACGGCTCACAAACGTCCCATTCTGCAAGCTGCGCCAAGGACTTGTCAGAAATGGCCGAAGCTTGCGCGCTTGAGCGCGACGGGCGCGCCGTCCTCCCCGATAAAGCGCGGCGCGCCCTCGCCGCGCCGCGCCGCGCCGATTCGTTTCACCGCGACGCCGGCGCGCGCCGCCGCCCCCGCGAAGGCCTCGGCCCGCCCGGGCGCGCAGACGCAGAGGATTTCATAATCGTCGCCGCCGGACAGGATCGTTTCAATCAGCGCCGGCTCGCGCGCGAGCGCCGCGGCGGCGGCCGCCGAAAGCGGCAGATCGCGCGTTTCGATCTCGGCTGAAAGCCCGTCGAGGCGCAGCATTTTCGCCAGATCGCCGGCGAGCCCGTCGGAGACGTCCATCGCCGCCCGCGCATGGACGCGCAAGGCGTCGCGCAGCGCGAGGCGCGGGCGCGGCAGAAGATAGCGCTCGGCGAGGAAGCCCGCGTCGGCGGCGCCGAGCGCGTCGATCCAGCCGCGGTCCTGCGCCGCGCCGAGACGCATCCGCAGGCCGAGCGCGGCGTCGCCGACCGTGCCTGACAGAAAAAGCGCGTCGCTCTCGCAAACGCCGCCGCGGCGGATCATGCCGGCAGGCGGCGACGCGCCGAGCGCGGTGACGGAAATCGTGAGCGGCCCCGGCGTCGCAACCGTGTCGCCGCCAAGCAGCGGAAAGGCGTATTCGGCGGCGTCGGCCCCGAGCCCCTGCGCGAAACGTTCGAGCCAGTCGGCGTCCGCCGCCGGCAGGGCGAGGCCGAGCAGAAAGCCGAGCGGCGCGGCGCCCTTGGCCGCAAGGTCCGACAGGTTGACGCGCAGCGCCTTGCGGGCGATGGCGTCCGGCGGATCGTCGGCGAAGAAATGCACGCCGGCGACGAGCATGTCCTTGGTGAGCGCGAGCGCGCCCTGCGCCTGAAGCTCGGCGGCGTCGTCGGTCAGGCCAAGGCCCGCCGCCCCCGCGAGCGGCGCGAAGAAACGCGCGATCAGCTCGTCTTCAGTGAGGCCGGCCATCTCGCCCCGCTTCGCCCTGCCCCCTTGCCGCGCCTCAGCGCGGGCGTTCGAACTCGGCGGCGCGCAGGCGCCGCGCGAGCGCGTCGAGCACGGCGTTGACCATGCCGGCCTCCTCGCGCTCGAAGAAGGCGCCGGCGACGTCGACATATTCCTTGATCGCGACCCGCGCCGGCACGTCGGCCCGCGCCTTCAATTCATAGGCGCCGGCGCGCAGAATGGCGCGCAGCACCGCGTCGACCCGCGCCAGCGGCCAGCCTTCGGCGAGCGTCTGGTCGACCACGCGGTCGATCGCGCCCTGGTCCGACTGCACGCCGGAAAGCACGTCGCGGAAAAAGACGACGTCGGCCTGCTTGTAGCGCTCGCCCTCGACTTCGCCGCCGATCCAGAAGGACTCGAATTCGGCCAGGGTCTCGGCGAGGCCCTTGCCGCCAAGGTCCATCTGGTAGAGCGCCTGCACGGCGGCGAGCCGCGCGGCCGAGCGCCCTTCGGCCGAAGTCACGCGCCCGCCGCTCATCGGACGGCCCCATGCCGCGACGCTTCGAGGCGACGCTTCAGCCCATGAAGCGCAAGCGCCGCCCGCGCGGCGTCCCCGCCCTTGTCGCCACGCGTCGGATCGGCGCGCTCGATCGCCTGCGCCTCGTTTTCGACGGTGAGGATTCCATTGCCGAGCGCAAGGCCGCGTTCGAGGCCGAGCGTCGTCAGGGCGCGCGCGCTCTCATTGGCGACGATTTCGAAATGATAGGTCTCGCCGCGAATGACGCAGCCGAGCGCCAGCGCGCCGGCGAAAGGCGCGCCGGCGGCCTCGGCCGCATCGAGCGCGATCTTCATGGCGACGGCGATTTCGAGCGCGCCCGGCACGTTGACGAGTTCATGGCGCGCGTCCGCCGTCGCGAGCGCCGCGCGCGCGCCCTGGAGCATCATGGCGCCGATCTCGTCATAATAGCGCGCTTCGACGATGAGGAAGCGCGCGCCCTCCGCAGTCTGCGCGAAGGCGTCGCTCGAGCGCCGCGGATGAGCCATAAGAGTCAAAAACCCGGAGATTGTGGCGCGTCACGGCGCCGGTCGGGCCTTGCAGTATCAAGGCGCGGCGGGAGCCGCAAGGCCGCCGCCCCGGAGCGCGCCGGAAACTCGCGGATCAGCCCTGCGGCGGCGCGCGCAGGCGAAGCGGACGGCGCGCGTTTGCGCCGCTGTGGCGGATTTCATTGAGGGAGGCCCCATGGACCAGCATCAGGCCGACGACCAGAGCGCGGCGTTCGCCTTTCTCGCCGACCCGGCGACGCATGGGCTCGGCGCCGGCGCCCCGGTCGCGCGCGTTTCGACCCATGGCGCGGAGCTCTTTCTCGCCGGACCCGACGTGTACAAGGTCAAGCGGGCGGTGCGCTTTCCCTTCATGGATTTCTCGACGCTCGAAAAACGCCGCGCGGCCTGCGAGGCCGAGATCGCCGTCAACCGGCCGAACGCGCCGCAGCTCTATGTCGAGGCGCTGCCGATCACGCGCCGGAACGGGGGGCTCGCGCTCGGCGGCGAGGGCGAGATCGTCGAATGGGCCGCGCGCCTGCGCCGCTTCGACGCTGAGGCGACCTTCGACCGGCTCGCCGCCCGCGGCGCGCTCGACGAGACGCTGGCGCGCAAGCTCGGCGCGACGATCGCCGCGGCGCATCGCAAGGCGGCGCAGCGGCGCGACAGTGAGGCCGCGGCGCGGCTCGAAGGCGTGATCGAGGACACGACGCAGGCGATCGCCGACGCGCCCGAACGGTTCGACGCCGCGACGACGACAAAGCTGGCGCGCCGCATGCGAACCGCCCATGCGGCGCTGCGCTCCCTGCTCGAACGCCGCGAGGCGCACGGCTTCGTCCGGCGCTGCCACGGCGATCTTCATCTGCGCAACATCGTGCTCCTCGACGGAGAGCCGACGCTGTTCGACGCGCTCGAATTCGACGAGCGGCTTGCGACCTGCGACGTGCTTTATGATCTCGCCTTCGCGCTGATGGACCTCTGGACCCGCGGGCTCGAGGCGCAGGCGAACGCCGTCATGAACAGCTATCTGGCCACGGCCGGCGAAATGGAGGCGGCGCTCGAAGGGCTCGAAGCGCTTCCGTTGTTTTTAAGCCTGCGCGCCGCGATCCGCGCGCGCGTCGCGCTTCTCGAGCCAGAGCTGACGCCGGACAAGATCGCGGCGGCGCGCAGGCTGTTCGAGCAGGCCTGCGCCTTTCTGGACGAAAGGCCGCCGGCGCTCGTCGCCGCGGGCGGACGGTCGGGGACCGGAAAGACGCGCTTCTCGCAAGCGCTCGCGCCGCGGCTTGGCCGGGCGCCGGGCGCCGTGCATCTGCGCAGCGACGTCGAGCGCAAGCGGCTGAACGGCGTCGGCGAACTGGACAGGCTGCCACCTGACGCCTACCGGCCGGAGCTCTCGGCGCCGGTGTATCGCCGCCTCGAGGCGCTCGCCGCCGTCGCGCTCGGGGCCGGCCAGGCCGTCGTGCTCGACGCGGCCTTTCTCAAGCCCGCCGAGCGCGCCGGGGCGGAGCGCACGGCGACTGACGCCGGAACACGCTTCTGCGGCCTGTGGCTCGACGCGCCGCTCGCGCTGCGGCTCGAACGCGTCGCCGCGCGCAGGTCCGACGCGTCCGACGCGGGCGTCGAGGTCGCGCGCGCTCAGGAGGATTATGAGACCGGCGTCATGTCATGGACGCGGCTCGACGCCGCCGCGCCGCTCACGGCGATGACGAAGGCCGCGCTCGAAGCGCTCGACGCGAAGGGCTGACCCGCCGCGCGGAGCGGCCGGCGGATCAGCGGCTCCCTCGTCAAAGCGAGGCGGCGCGCGCTGGCCAGGCCCGCGTTCAGGCCATGGGCGGGGCCGACGCCCTGGCCTTGCGCGTCGTCTTCTTCGCGGTCGTCGCCTTCTTCGCCGCCGACTTCGGCGCGCTCAGCTTGGATGCGACGGCCTTTGGGGCGGCGGCTTTCGTCGACGTCTTCTTCGCGGCGCCTGGCTTCGACCCGGTCGATTTGGCCACAGTCGATTTAGCGGCGGGTTTCGCAGCGGACTTCGGCGCAGCGGACTTGGGCGCAGCGGCTTTGGGCGCAGCGAACTTGGGCGCCGTCGATTTGGCGACGGCGGGTTTCGTCGCCGGCTTGGCCGCAGCCGTCTTCACGGACGCCGCCGTCTTCGCCGCGGCGGCGGCCCTGGCCGGCTTGGAGGCGGACGGTTTGGCGGCGGCCGGCTTCGCCGCTTTCGTCTTCGCCGCTTTCGTCTTCGCCGCTTTCGTCTTGGACTCGAGCGCCTTGAGCGCGGACGACTCGGTCACGGCCGGCTTGGCCGCAGCGGTCTTCGCCGCAGCGGTCTTGGCCGTAGTCGTTTTGGCCGCAGTCGTTTTGGGCGCGGCGGCTTTCACGGCCGGCTTCGCGGCGGCCGCCTTGGCCGTGGACTTTTTGGCCGTGGTCGTCGTCTTGGCCGTGCTCGTCGTCTTGGCCGTGCTCGTCGTCTTGGCGGCGGCCGTTTTGGCCGGCGTCTTCGTCGCCGTCTTGGTCGCCGCCGTCGTTTTCGCAGGCGTCTTTTTGACGGTCGCCTTCACCATGCTGAAATCCCTCCGATGCGTCATCCGTCGGTTGCTGCCGACCAGAGGCTGAAACAGGGTAGCGACGTTGGGCGCCCGCGCAAGAGGCGCGCCCGGCGCGGACGCCGGGCGAGACGCGCAAAGGACGCCGGCGCGCGCGGACGGCCGGGCAGGCCATTGGATGACGCTCATAATAGGATTATCATCATAAAATTGCCGCCGCCGCGCGCGTCGAAGGCGGCGGGCAGGCCCTGCGCCGCGTGCGCCGCCTTCGCAAAGCCGCCCGTCGCGCACGGCGTGGCGCCGGCCGTCAATTTCAAAGCCGTTGTTTTTGCGGCTTCTCTCGTTTTTTTTCCGATGCGGGCCGAGCGTCCGCCGCGCGGACAGCCCGGGCTCCGGGCGCGCGGCCCCCTCCGCGCGCGCCCGGCGCCCGCTTTGGACGAGATCATGCAAGACGCTGAAATCGCGGCGCGCGCGCGCGTCGTGACCATGCGCGGGACGGGCATAAAAAAAATTTCGTGCAAAGGTGATGATGACGGCGCGAAAGCGCCGAAAACGGCGCCCGCGCGCGACGCGCGCGGCGCGAATCAGCGTCACTGAGGCCGCGCGTCTTTGCACGACGACATGAGCGACTTTCCCGCGCGCGGGATTGCAAGGCCGCCGCGCGCGTGAAAATTCAGATGCCGAGCTTCGCCTTCAGCTCGTCGTTGACGGCCTGCGGATTGGCCTTGCCGCCGGTCTGCTTCATCACCTGCCCGACGAACCAGCCGAGCATGGAGGGCTTGGCCTTCGCCTGCGCGACCTTCTCCGGGTTCGCGGCGATGATCGCGTCGACGGCCGCCGCGATCGCGCCCGTGTCGGTCACCTGCTTCAGGCCGCGCGCCTCGACGAGCGCGCGCGGGTCGGCGTCTTTCTCTTCGCCGATGAGCAGCGCGAGCACGTCCTTGGCGATCTTGCCCGAGATCACGCCCTCGGCGATGAGATCGACGAGCGTCGCGATCTGCGCCGGCTTCAGATGCGTCTGCGCGACGCCGACGCCGACCGAATTGGCGTAGGCCGCGACGTCGCCGGTGATCCAGTTCGCCACCATCTTGGCGTCGCGCTTCGCGCCGCCATGGGTCGCGGCGGCCTCGAAATAATCGGCGTTCTCACGGTCGGCGACGAGCACGCCGGCGTCATAGGCCGGCAGCCCGTAGTCGCGCATGAAGCGCTCCTTCTTGGCGTCCGGCAGCTCCGGCAGGCCGGCGGCGAGCGCGTCGACATAGGCCTGGTCGAATTCGAGCGGCAGCAGGTCCGGGTCGGGGAAATAGCGGTAGTCGTGCGCCTCTTCCTTCGAGCGCATCGAGCGCGTCTCGCCCTTGCCGGGGTCGAACAGCCGCGTCTCCTGCGCGATCGTTCCGCCGTCCTCGATGACGCCGATCTGGCGGCGCGCCTCGACCTCGATCGCCTGGCCGATGAAGCGGATCGAATTGACGTTCTTGATCTCGCAGCGCGTGCCGAGTTTTTCGCCGGGGCGGCGCACCGAGACATTCACATCGGCGCGCAGCGAGCCCTGCTCCATGTTGCCGTCGCACGAGCCGATGTAGCGCAAAATGGTGCGCAGCTTCGAGACATAGGCGCGCGCCTCGTCGGCCGAGCGCATGTCGGGCTTCGACACGATCTCCATCAGGGCGACGCCGGAGCGGTTGAGGTCGACGAGCGAATCCGCCGCGAACTGGTCGTGCAGCGACTTGCCGGCGTCCTGCTCGAGATGCAGCCGTTCGATCCCGACGCTGATCTGCTCGGTCGGCGAGACGTCGACGGCGACGATTCCCTCGCCGACGATCGGGTTCTTGTACTGCGAGATCTGATAGCCCTGCGGCAGGTCGGGATAGAAATAGTTCTTGCGGTCGAACACCGAGCGCAGGTTGATCTGCGCCTTGAGCCCGAGCCCCGTGCGCACCGCCTGCGCCACGCATTCCTCGTTGATGACGGGCAACATGCCGGGCATCGCCGCGTCGACCAGCGAGACATGGTCGTTCGGCTCGCCGCCATAGGTCGCCGAGGCGCCCGAGAACAGTTTCGAGCGCGAGACGACCTGGGCATGGATCTCCATGCCGATCACGACCTCCCAGTCGCCCGTCGCGCCCTTGACGAGCTTTGCGGGTTTGCCCTGCGTGTTCATCCGCGTCTCCTCCTTAGAGGCTGTAAAGAAACGTCCCTCATCCTGAGAAGGGCCCGCCGGGGCCGTCTCGAAGGATGAGGGTTCATGCGCCTGCCGGAGCATCCTTCGAGACGCCGTCGCTGACGCAACGGCTCCTCAGGATGAGGGCCGCAAGGACTTCTCCAAAACGGTCTCTCAGGCCCACCATTTCGCCGGCGCGCCGATCTTCGGCGCGGCCTTCTCGATCACGCTCGCCGCGGCGAACAAGGTCTCCTCGTCGAACGGCCGGCCGATGAGCTGGAGCCCGAGCGGCAGGCCCTCCGACGAGACGCCCGCCGGCACGGAAAGGCCCGGCAGGCCGGCCATGTTCACCGTCACGGTGAAGACGTCGTTCAGATACATTTCGACCGGGTCGCCCGACCCTTTCTCGCCGAAGCCGAAGGCGGCCGAGGGCGTCGTCGGCGTTAAAATCGCGTCGACGCCCTGCGCATAGGCCGTCTCGAAATCGCGCCTGATCAGCGTGCGGATTTTTTGCGCGCGAACATAATAGGCGTCGTAATAGCCGGCCGAGAGCACATAGGCGCCGATCATGATGCGGCGCCTGACCTCGCGGCCGAAGCCGGCGGCGCGGGTTTCCTCATACATGCCGACGATGTCCTTCGCCGGGGCGCGCAGGCCATAGCGCACGCCGTCATAGCGCGCGAGATTGGACGAGGCTTCGGCGGGCGCGACGATGTAATAGGCCGGCAGCGCATAACGCGTATGCGGCAGCGAGATGTCGACGACGCTGGCGCCGGCCTCCTTCAGCCATTCGACGCCCTGGCTCCACAGCGCGTCGATCTCGGCCGGCACGCCCTCGACGCGATATTCGCGCGGCACGCCGATCTTCATGCCTTTGACGCCGCGCGACAGCGCCGCCTCATAGTCCGGCGCCGGCGCGTCGACGCTGGTCGTGTCCTTCGGGTCGTGGCCGGCCATGGAGCGCAAGAGGATCGCGGCGTCCTGCACGGTGCGCGCGATCGGCCCCGCCTGGTCGAGCGAGGAGGCGAAGGCGACGATGCCCCAGCGCGAGCAGCGCCCATAGGTCGGCTTGATCCCGACCGTGCCGGTGAAGGCCGCGGGCTGGCGGATCGAGCCGCCGGTGTCGGTCGCCGTCGCGCCGAAGCACAGGCCCGCCGCGACCGCCGCCGCCGAGCCGCCGGACGAACCGCCGGGCACGATCCTGGCGTCCGAGCCCCTGCGCCGCCAGGGCGAGACGACGGGGCCGAAATAGGAGGTTTCGTTCGACGAGCCCATGGCGAACTCGTCGAGATTGAGCTTGCCGAGCATCACCGCGCCGTCGCGCCAGAGATTGGCGCTGACGGTCGATTCATAGGCCGGCGTGAAGCCTTCGAGGATGTGGCTCGCCGCCGTCGTCTCGACGCCGTTGGTGCAATAGAGATCCTTGATCCCGAGCGGGATCCCTTCGAGCGGGCCCGCCTCGCCGCGCGCGATGCGCGCGTCGGAGGCCTGCGCCATCGCGAGCGCCTGCTCCGGCGTCTCCGTGATGAAGGCGTTGAGGACGCGCGCCTTCTCGATCTCGTCGATCTGCGCGCGGGCGAGCTCGACGGCCGAGAAGTCGCGCTTCAAAAGCGCGTCGCGCGCCTGGGCGAGGGTGAGGTCGGTGAGGCTGGCCACAGTCTGATCCGTATTCTTTTCGAGGCTTCGTCTATTCGACGACTTTCGGAACCTTGAAGAAATGGTCTTCGCGCTCCGGCGCGTTGGCGAGGATGACGTCGGCGACGCCGCCGTCGGTCACGACGTCCTCGCGCTTCTTCATCGGCATGGGCATGACCGAGGTCATCGGCTCGACGCCCTCGACGTCGACCCCCGAAAGCTCCTCGACAAAGCGCAGGATGGCGTTCAGCTCCTGCTGCAGATGCGGGACGTCTTCGTCGCTCACCCTGATGCGCGCGAGATGCGCGATGCGGCGCACCGTCGCCTGATCGACGGACATGTGTGTTTCCCTGAAAATCGAATGAAGAGGCAGCCTATAGCATCGCCGCTCGCCGCGGATCAAATGGCGGGCGCCGTTTTGCGCGGCCTTGCGAAAAAATGCGCGCGGGCGCGCCGCGAAAGCCGCGCCCTTCGCGCCTGAAGCGGCGAGGCGGAAGGGCGACGCAAATAGGCAAGACGTGTTTTGGCGTCCCCCGGCGGACGCGCTATGATCTTGCATCGCACAATAGGGTTTTCCATTTTGAAACAGGAAATTCTCCACGAACGTCCGACGTCGCCGCGCCAGCCGCCGATTCTGTTCGTCCATGGCGCCTATTGCGGCGCCTGGATCTGGGCCGAATATTTCATGCCCTTTTTCGCGGCGCAGGGCTTTCCGACTTACGCAGTCTCGCTGCGCGGCCATGGCGGCAGCGAGGGCGATCTTTCGCGCGCGACCTTCGACGACTATGTGGACGACGTCGTCAGGGCCGCCCAGACGATCGGCGACGCGCCGATCGTGATCGGCCACTCGATGGGGGGCCTCGTCGCGCAGCATTTCGCCGCGCGCCGTCCGGAGGTCAGGGCGCTGACGGCGCTCGCCTCCGCCCCGCCCTCCGGACTGCGCTCCTCGGCGCTGCACATGACGATGTTCGCGCCCGACGTTCTCTTCCAGCTCGCGCTCCTGCAAAGCCTCGGCCCGCGCATGGCGGCGCCGTCGGTGATCGCGAGAGCGCTGTTCTCGCCGCAGTCGGCGGCGGAAGGCGCCCAGAAGCTCGTCGAAAAGCTGCAGCGCGAATCCCCGATCGCGAGCGCCGAGCTGTTCGCCCCGCCAAAGCTCATTCCGCTGCCGCGGCCGACGCCCCTGCCCGCGCTTTCGCTCGGCGGCGACGCCGACGTGTTCCTGCCCCGCTCGGCCTTTCAGGAGACCGCGGACGCCTGGCGCGGGACGCTCGAAATCCTGCCCGGCGGCCCGCATGCGCTCATGCTCGATCCAGCCTGGCGGGACCTCGCCGCAGCCCGCATCCTCGCGTGGCTGCGCGACGTTCTCGGAGACTAGGCGAGCGCGACTTCGCCGCCGATCTGCGGCGTCTCGACGCGCAGGATGGTCGAGGCGAGCCCGGCCACGAAGGCGTCAGGCGTCTGGTCGAGAACGTCGAACGTGCCGAAATGGCAGGGTACGACCGTCTCGAAATCGAAGAAGCGCCTGACAGCCAGCGCCGCCGTCTTCGCGCCCATGGTGAAGCGGTCGCCGATCGGCACGATGCCGATTTTCGGCGCGTAAAGGTCGCGGATCAGCGCCATGTCGGAGAAAATATCGGTGTCGCCCATGTGCAGAAGCGTCGGCGATCCGTCCTTCGGCGTCAGCACGAGACCGTTCGGATTGCCGAGATAGATCGAGCGCCCGTTCTCGGTCGTTCCCGACGAATGCAGCGCCGGGGTGAAGCTCACGAAAAAGGGGCCGCAGTCGATCGTGCCGCCGGTGTTGCCGGGATTGACGCTCTGGGCGCCCTGCGCCTGCAGATGCATGCAGATTTCAAAATTGGAGACCACCTGCGCGCCGCTCTCCCGCGCGATCTGCGGCGCGTCGCCGACGTGGTCGTCATGGCCATGGGTCAGCAGGATATGCGTGACGCCGCGCGACGCCTCCGCGACGTCGCCCGAAAACTTCGGATTGCCGCTGAGAAAGGGGTCGATCAGCACGACCGCTCCCGGCAGCTCCACGCGAAAAGCCGAATGTCCAAGCCAGACCAGTTTCATGGGGCCAATCCTTCGCCGTCGCCCGCCGCCCGGCGGGCCCTTCGCCCGGTTCTAGCGCCGCGCGCGGCGGCGGGACATGGACATCGGGCGAAGATCCGCGCATTTGATGGGGACGGACACGGCGGGCCGGGCCCGCAAGAGGAGCCGCATGGCCGCCGACGTCATCGAAATCGCCGACATTCCCGCCCGCGTCGCGTCGCGACAGCGCCTGATCGGCGTCGATCTCGGCACGAAGACCATCGGCCTCGCGCTGTCCGACGTCGAGCGCCGCATCGCCACGCCGCTCGAAACGATCCGCCGGGTCAAGTTCACCCGGGACGCGCAGCGCCTCATCGAGCTTGTCGGCAAGTTCGACGTCGGCGCTCTCGTCGTCGGCCTGCCGCTCAACATGGACGGGTCCTCGGGCCCGCGCGCGCAGGCGACCCGCGCCTTCGTGCGCAGCCTCTCGGAGCTCGTCGCGCTGCCCGTCGCCTATTGGGACGAGCGGCTGTCGACGGCGGCCGTCACGCGCTCGCTGATCGAGCAGGACGTCTCGCGCGGCAAGCGCGCCGAGGTCGTCGACAAGCTCGCCGCCGCCTATATTTTGCAGGGCGCGCTCGACCGGCTGCGGCTCGCCGCCGCCGCCGCGCCTAGTCCGCCTGCGTGAGCCCGCGCGCGAGCCGGCTGCGCTTGCGCCCATAGAAGAAATACAGCGCGAGCCCGATCGCCAGCCAGACGCCGAGCCTGATCCAGGTGTCGTGCGGCAGGCCCAGCATCAGATAGACCGCCGACGCCGCGCCGAGCGGCGCCGTGGCGAACACGAAGGGCGCCCTGAACGGGCGCTCGATCTCCGGCCGCCGGACGCGCAGGAACACCACGCCGGCGCAGACGATGGCGAAGGCGAACAGCGTGCCGATGCTGACGAGCTCGCCGACGAGGCCGATGGGCAAAACCCCGGCGAGCGCCGCGACGACCGCGCCGGTCGCCAGCGTGGTGAGAAAGGGCGTGCCGAAGCGCGGATTCACGGCGCCGGCCGCCTCGGGCAGAAGTCCGTCGCGCGCGACCGAATAGAGGATGCGGGTCTGACCCAGCATCAGCACAAGCACGACCGAACTCAGCCCCATGATCGCGCCGAGCTTGACGAGCGTGGCGAGCCAGCCGAGGCCGATCGCGTCGACGCCGAGCGCGATCGGGTCCGGCACGCCGAGCTGGTCGAACGGCGCGACGCCGGTGAGCACGAAGCTCACGAGCACGTAAAGCACGGTGCAGAGCGCGAGCGAGCCCAGAATGCCGCGCGGCATGTCGCGCTGCGGATTCTTCGCCTCCTGCGCCGCGGTCGAGACGGCGTCAAAGCCGATATAGGCGAAGAACACCACCGCCGCGCCGCGCACCACGCCGCTCCAGCCATAGACCCCGTCGCCGGCCGCCGGCGGAATGAAGGCGCCTTCGGGGTTTGCGTCCGTGACCCAGTTCGCGGTGGTGACGGAGCCGAATCCGGCGAGGATGAAAATGACGATGATCGCCAGCTTGATGACGACGAAGACGTTGTTCACGCGCGCCGATTCGCTCACGCCCACGGCGAGCAGGAGCGTGACGGCGACGACGATCGCGACCGCCGGAAGGTTGACGAGCGCCCCCGTCATGGTCCATGTCGCGCTCGCCGGATCGAAGGCGAGCGGCGCGGAGGCGAGGCCGGGCGGAATGGCGAGCCCGAAATCCTTCAGGAAGCTCGTCACATAGCCCGACCAGCCGATCGCCACCGTCGTCGCGCCGAAGGCGTATTCGAGCAGCAGGTCCCAGCCGATGATCCAGGCGATGAATTCGCCGAGCGTGGCGTAGGCGTAGGTGTAGGCGCTGCCGGCGACGGGCGCGATCGACGCCATTTCGGCGTAGCAGAGTCCGGCGAGCGCGCAGACGGCGCCGGCGAGCACGAAGGAGAGGCTGATCGCCGGGCCGGCGTAGGCCGCCGCCGCATGGCCCGTGAGGACGAAGATGCCGGCGCCGACGATGGCGCCGACGCCGAGAGACATGAGGCTCGTCGCCGAAAGGCTTCGGCGCAGCGCATGCGCGCCCTCGCCGAAGCCGCCGCCCTCGGCTTCGGCCTGCAGCGCCGCGATGGATTTGCGGCTCCAGATGCTTGTCACTGAGTCTCCCGCCATGGTTTCAAAGCTCGAATCATCCTGCGTCGGGACGGACGAGCGCATTGTCGTCGAGCTTCGTCCCGGCGCAATGAAACAGTGCAAGAACACGGCCGCGCGAAAGGGATTTCGGAGCCTTCATGTCGCACGCTTCACCGGATTATGACGCGCTCGTCGTCGGCGCGGGGGCCGCGGGTCTTTCGGCCGGGCTCAGGCTGAAGGAGGCGGGGCTGAGCGTCCTCGTGCTTGAGGCGAGGCGACGCGTCGGCGGCCGCGCCTTGACGAAGACCATCGCCGGGTTTCCGCTCGACCTCGGCTGCGGCTGGCTGCATTCGGGCGACCGCAACCCCTGGACGCGGATCGCCGCCGGTCTCGGCTTCACCATCGACCGCGCCGCGACGCGCTGGGGCGAGCAGGATTTCGACCGCTCGTTTTCGGCCGAGGACCGCGACCGCGCGCGCGCCGCGCGGGCGGCGTTCCATGCGCGCATCGAAAGCGTCGACCTTGGCGCCGGCGACATGGCGGCGGCGGCGCTGCTCGAACCCGGCGGGCGCTTCAATCCGACGATCGCCGCCGAATGCGCCTTCATCAACGGCGACGGGCCCGAAAAAATCTCCGTCGCCGACTGGCGCCGCTATGAAGACTCGGGCGTCAACTGGCGCGTTCTCGAAGGCTATGGCGCGGCGATCGCGGCCTATGGCGCGGACGCGCCCGTGCGGCTTGGCTGCGCCGTGCGGCGCATCGACCATTCGGGCGCCTGCGTCCGGGTCGAGACGGCCGAAGGCGCGCTTTCGGCGAGAGCCGTCGTCGTCGCCGCGCCCGCGAGCCTTCTCGCCGCCGAGGCGATCGCCTTTCATCCCGCCCTGCCCGACAAGACCGCCGCCGCGCGCGGCCTGCCGCTTGGCGTCGCCGACAAGCTCGTCTTCCGGGCCGAGCCCTCGACGCTGCCGGCCGAAGGGCATTTCCTCGGCGACCCCTTCTCGGAGAAAACCGGCAGCTACAGCGTGCGCCCGTTCGGCCGGCCGCTGATCGAATGCTATTTCGGCGGCGACCTCGCCCGCGGCCTCGAAGCCGGGGGGCCCGGCTCCTTCATCGCGTTCGCGCTCGGCGAGCTCGCGCATTTCTTCGGCGCGGGCCTCGTGTCACGGCTCGTCCCCGTGGTCGAAACCCGCTGGGGCAGGGACCCGTTCTCGCTCGGCTCCTATTCCTACGCCTCGCCCGGCTGCTCCGACCAGCGCGCGGCGCTCGCCGCCCCCGTCGACGACCGGATTTTCTTCGCCGGCGAGGCCTGTTCGCGCGCGAGCTTTTCGACCGCCCACGGCGCCCGCCTGACCGGGATCGAGGCGGCCGAACGGATCATCGCGGCGCATGGCCGCGGCGGCGCGCGCGCGGCCCGGTCCCGCGCTCCTTGACCTTTCGGAGGGCGCGGGTGTCTTCTTGGAGGCCCTGCGCGCGCCCAGCCACGGGAGACGAGACGCCCCCGATGCCCCAGTCCTACACGGTCGAAATCGCGACCTCCATGGCTGCGATCGACGCCGCCGAATGGGACGCCTGCGCCAACCCCGCGGTCTTGCCGGCGGCCGCCGGGCAAGACCCCGGAGAGCGCTACAACCCTTTTATCTCACATGCTTTTCTCAAGGCGGCCGAAGCCTCGAAGTCAGTGTCTGCGCTGGTCGGCTGGGCCCCTGCGCATGTGCTCGTGCGCGATTCCGCGCGACGCCTTACGGCCGCCGCGCCGGCCTATCTCAAAAGCCATTCGATGGGCGAGTTCGTGTTCGATTTCGGCTGGGCCGACGCCTATCGCCGCGCGGGCCTCGACTATTATCCGAAGCTCGTCGTCGCCGCGCCTTTCACCCCGGCGACAGGGCGCCGCCTGCTCGTTTCGCCCGACGCCGGAGAAGCGGCGCGTCAGGCGCTGATCGGCGGCCTGCGCGCGCTGCGCGAGAAAATGAACGCCTCGTCGATCCATGTGAACTTTCCGACGCGGCAGGATTGGGACGATCTCGGCGCGGCGGGCTTTCTGCGGCGGACCGGCCAGCAGTTCCACTTCGTCAATCGCGGCTATGGCGATTTCGCCGACTTCCTCGACGCCCTCGCCTCGCGCAAGCGCAAGATGATCCGGCGCGAGCGGCGCGAGGCGCTTGCCGGCGGAATTGACGTCGAGCGGCTCGTCGGCCGGGACATCACGGAGCGGCACTGGGACGCCTTCTTCGACTTTTACGCCGACACCAGCGCGCGCAAATGGGGCCACCCCTATCTGACGCGGCCCTTCTTCTCGATGGTCGGCGAAACGATGGGCGAGCATATTCTGCTCGTCATGGCGAAGCGCGGCGGGCGCCTCATCGCCGGGGCCATCAATTTCATCGGCTCCGACGCGCTTTATGGGCGCAACTGGGGCGCGATCGAGGACGTGCCCTTCCTGCATTTCGAGGTCTGCTATTATCAGGCGCTGGAATTTGCGATCGAGCGCGGCCTGAAGCGCGTCGAGGCCGGCGCGCAGGGCGAGCACAAGCTCGCGCGGGGCTATGAGCCGGCGCCGACCTACTCCGCCCATGAAATCGCCGACCCGCGCTTTTCCGCGGCGATCGCCCAATATCTGCGCCGCGAGCGCGCCCAGTCCGACCTCGCGCTCGAGGATTATGCGACGCTGACCCCTTTTCGTCGCGACGGCGGCGCGCCGCAGGAGGAGCCGGAGGAGGACGGAGTCTGACGGGCCTTGACGCCGACTGGCGCGCCGCTATTGCCTGCCCCGGCGCAATCTTCTCGGAGCAGCCAGATGACGACGCCCGCCTATGACGACGCCAATATCTTCGCCAAAATCCTGCGCGGCGAGATTCCTGCCGTGAAGCTGTTCGAGGACGACGCCGTCCTCGCCATCATGGACGTCATGCCACAGACGGAAGGCCATGTGCTGGTCATTCCCAAGGCCGCGTCGCGCAATGTCCTCGACGCCGACCCGGCCGTCCTCGCGGCCCTCGCGCCGCGCGTCCAGAAGATCGCCCGCGCCGTGAAGACGGCTCTGGGCGCCGAGGGGATCACCATCATGCAGTTCAACGAGCCGGCCGGCGGGCAGACGGTGTTTCACCTGCATGTCCACATCCTGCCGCGCTTTGCGGGCGTCGAGCTCAACCGCCACGCCGGCGGGATGGCGAAGCCCGAAACGCTGATCCCCGTCAGGGACAGGATCGCCGCGGCGCTCGCGGCCGCCTGACGCTCTTTCCCGAAGAAAGGCGGTTGGTCCGACGAAAAAAGCCGCGACTCGCGTCGCGGCTTCTGGTTGCGGAGGTCGGCCGGCGCGGCCGACCGAACGCTTCAGTGCTTGGTCTCGGATTCGTCGGCGAAGGGCTCGGCCTCGTCGTCGTCGTCGAAATCCTCGTCGACCTCTTCTTCCTCGTCGTCGCCCTTCTGCTTGCGCGACTTGGCGCGACGGACCTCAGGCTCGGCGCGCACGCGTTTCTTGCCGGCCTCGACGATGTCTTTCTCGGGCCGCGGCTGCACGGGGCCTTCGGGGAAAACGAAGCCGAGCTTCTTGACGCCGTCTTCTTCCGTGACCACCACGCGGACCGTGCCGCCGTTCTTGAGCCGCCCGAACAGCACCTCGTCGGCGAGCGGGGTCTTGATCGTCTGCTGGATCACGCGGGCCATGGGGCGGGCGCCCATGCGCTCGTCATAGCCGTTCTCGACCAGCCAGGCGCGGGCGTCGTCGGCAAGTTCGATCGTGACGTTGCGGTCGGCGAGCTGCGCCTCGAGCTGCATGATGAACTTGTCGACGACCTTCGAGATCACCTCATGCGGCAGATGGCCGAAGGCCACGATCGCGTCGAGGCGGTTGCGGAATTCGGGCGCGAACAGGCGGTTGACCGCCTCGACGTCCTCGCCCGTCCGCTTGCCGGCGGTGAAGCCGTAGGACTCCCGCGCCATGTCGGCCGCGCCCGCATTGGTCGTCATGATCAGGATGACGTTGCGGAAATCGACCTGCTTGCCGCTGTGGTCCGTCAGCTTGCCATGGTCCATCACCTGCAGAAGGATGTTGTAGAGGTCCGGATGCGCCTTCTCGATCTCGTCGAGCAGCAGCACGCAATGCGGATGCTGGTCGATCGAGTCGGTGAGCAGGCCGCCCTGGTCGAAGCCGACATAGCCCGGAGGCGCGCCGATCAGCCGCGACACCGTGTGGCGCTCCATATATTCCGACATGTCGAAGCGCACGAGCTCGACGCCGAGCGCGGTGGCGAGCTGGCGGGCGACCTCGGTCTTGCCGACGCCGGTCGGGCCCGAGAACAGATAGCTGCCGATCGGCTTCTCGCCGTCGCGCAGGCCGGCCCGCGCCAGCTTGATCGCCGAGGTCAGGGCGGCGATGGCGCTGTTCTGGCCATAGACCACGCGCTGCAGCGTCTCGGTGAGATGCTCCAGCACCTCGGCGTCGTCCTTCGAGACGGTTTTCGGCGGAATGCGCGCCATCGTCGCGATGGTCGCCTCGACCTCCTTGACGCCGATCGTCTTCTTGCGCTTGGCCTCGGGCAGCAGCATCTGGCTCGCGCCGGTCTCGTCGATCACGTCGATCGCCTTGTCGGGCAGCTTGCGGTCATGGATGTAGCGCGCCGAGAGCTCCACCGCGGCCTTGATGGCCTCGTTGGTGTAGCGGATCTTATGGAACTCCTCGAAATAGGGCTTCAGGCCCTTCATGATCTCGATCGCGTCCGGCACCGACGGCTCGTTGACGTCGATCTTCTGGAAGCGGCGGACGAGCGCGCGGTCCTTCTCGAAATACTGGCGGTATTCCTTGTAGGTGGTCGAGCCGATGCAGCGCAGCGTGCCCTGCGCGAGCGCGGGCTTGAGCAGGTTCGAGGCGTCCATCGCGCCGCCCGAGGTCGCGCCGGCGCCGATCACGGTGTGGATCTCGTCGATGAACAGAATCGCGTTCTTGTGGTTCTCGATCTCCTTCATGACCTGCTTCAGGCGTTCTTCAAAGTCGCCGCGATAGCGCGTGCCGGCGAGCAGCGTGCCCATGTCGAGCGCGAACACGGTGGCCTCGGAGAGCACCTCCGGCACCTCGCTCTTGACGATCTTGCGGGCGAGGCCTTCGGCGATCGCCGTCTTGCCGACGCCCGGGTCGCCGACGAGCAGCGGATTGTTCTTGTGGCGGCGGCACAGCACCTGGATGGTGCGCTGCACCTCGGCCTCGCGGCCGATCAGCGGGTCGATGCGGCCGTCGCGCGCCTTCTTGTTGAGGTTGACGCAATAGGCTTCGAGCGCGCCTTCCTTCTTCTTGGCCTCGGCGCTCTCCTTCTCCTTGCCCTCGCGGTTCTCGCCCTCTTCGTCAGCCCCGCGGGGCGTCTTCGAGGGGTCGGAGAGGCCGGGACGCTTGGCGATGCCGTGGCTGATGTAGTTGACGGCGTCGTAGCGCGTCATGTCCTGCTCCTGCAGGAAATAGGCGGCGTGGCTTTCGCGCTCGGCGAAGATGGCGACGAGCACGTTCGCGCCCGTGACCTCCTCGCGGCCCGAGGACTGCACATGGATCACGGCGCGCTGGATCACGCGCTGGAAGCCGGCCGTGGGCTTGGCGTCCTCGCGGCCGTCGCCGACGAGATTGTCGAGCTCCTGCTCAATGTAGTCCTTCAGGCTTTTCTTGAGCTGGTCGATGTCGACCGAGCAGGCCCGCAGCACGGCCGAGGCGTCGGCGTCGTCGGTGAGGCTCAACAGCAGATGCTCGAGCGTCGCATATTCGTGGTGGCGTTCGTTGGCGACGGCGAGAGCGCGGTGGAGCGACTGTTCGAGATTGCGCGAGAAGGACGGCATTGGCTCCTACCTCATTTCTTTTCCATGATGCACTGCAGGGGGTGCTGGTGTTTGCGGGCGTAATCCATGACCTGCGTTACCTTGGTCTCGGCGACTTCGTACGTGAAGATCCCGCATTCGCCGACCCCATGCTGATGAACATGGAGCATGATCCGCGTGGCCTCCTCCGGCCCCTTGTTGAAGTATTTCTTGAGCACGGCGACGACGAACTCCATGGGAGTATAGTCGTCATTCAACAGCAGGACCCGGTACATGCTGGGCTTGCGGGTCTGCGTCTTCGTGCGGGTGATGACGGCGGCGCCGGAGTCGCCGCCCGGCTTCTTGTCGTCCGATCCGGACGCGGCGCGAGGGGCGCGCCGCGCCGGAGCGGCATGCGCCGCGCGCGGGAGATCCGACTGTTTAAGCGTAGCCTGCGCCACGATGCTTTCCGCCTCCGCCTTCGACATGATCCGATGCGTCGAACATGAAGCTCCAGTGAACAACGCGCCGAATGATCCCGCAAGAGCGAATTGGCCGCCGAACTTTCAGCCCCGCTCCAACGTTCCGGCGCGGCCGGGGTTCGGATTCCAGCAATATGGGTAGCAAAATCCGCGCCGCAAAGGGCGCCCCGGCGCGAAGCGCGGACGCGGCTCGAGGATCGGCTTCAGGCGCGGCGGACGGGGCGCGAAAACGGACAAAGAAAAGCGGACAAAGAAAAGCCCGGCGCGAGCCGGGCTTCTGGACGTCCAGTCGAAAGCGGCGCAAACCTCGCCGGCCGGAGGCGGCGCGAAAATGTCTTGACCGACATTTGCGCCCACGACGGCCGCGCGACATTGTTTCGCGCGACGCGCGGATTCCTGCGGAGCCGGGCCCGCCGCGCGCGACGCGCAGTCCGGCCACGGCTCCCGACCCGGAACCCTGAGCGTGACGCGGCTCAGTCCTTGAGGGTCTGGACCTTGGCGACGATCGCCTCGAGCGGCTTGAAGGCCTCCTTGGCGAGGGCCGAGTAAAGCTCGCCGAGCTTGGTCGACTCGGCGACGAAATCGGCGTAGGCGCTCTTGGCGTATTCGGACTGGAGCTGGATCGCCGATTCGAGCGACTTCACGCCAAGCAGCTTCTCAAGAAACGCCTGGCCGTTCTCGAAGCTCTTCTTGGAGTAGTCGGTCGTCTCGGCGGCGATCGCCTGGAGCGCCTTCACGACGCTCTGCGAAGAAGACGTCGCCGTCTCGAACTGAGCCTTGCCGAACTTCTGAAAGTCTTCGATCGTATTCGCCATTAGTCTGTTCCCTGGTCGAATGTGCGCCGGCTCTTGCGGAGTTCGAGGCGGCCTGGTGAGAAGCGGCGTCAAGCTGCTCCGAGTCACTTTATAGTGCGCTGCACAATTTACGTCAATCTCATTTCTGCATTGCAGCATCGCGGGGCGAAGCCGTGGCGCCTGCCTCTTAACTCCGCGCTAACCCTGACGAACTAGCGTCCGACGACCGTCGCGAGAGCGGCGAGCGGGGGATGCAGGGAATGACCGAGCCGAGTGCGACTGTTCGCCGCAATCCTGGAGCGCGAACCGGCGCCGCGAAGCTGTTCGTCGTCGCCGCCGGCTTCGTCGGCCTTTTCGCCGTCGGACTCGTCGCCGTCGGCGTCTCCTCCTCCGACGCAGAAGCGCGCCAGCGGCCCCGGGCGCATGCCGCCAAGAGCCCGGTCAAGCAGTTCTCGCGACGCTATGCGCTCGGTCAGAAGCATCGCTCCCTGCGCTACATGCAGCCGCGTCCCTTCGCGCCCGCGAAAAACTTCGCCGCCATCGTCGTCGACGCGAACAGCGGCGAGACGCTCTATGGGCGCAACGAGAACGAGCCGCGCCACCCGGCCTCGGTCACCAAGGTGATGACGCTCTACCTGCTGTTCGAGCGGATCGAGGCGGGCGACGTCAGCCTCGACGACGAGATCGCGATCTCGCCGCACGCGGCGGCGCAGAAGCCGACCAAGCTTGGCCTTCGGCCCGGCCGCACGATCAGGGTCGACGACGCGATCAAGGCGCTCGTGACCCGCTCCGCCAACGACATCGCCGTCGCCATCGCCGAGGCGATCGGCGGCGACGAGGCGAACTTCGCCCGGATGATGACGGAGAAGGCGCGCGAGCTTGGCATGTCGGGCACGACCTACGTCAACGCCTCGGGCCTGCCGGCCGACGAGCAGATCACCACGGCGCGCGACCTCGCCCTGCTCGGCCGCGCCGTCGAGGAGCGCTTCCCGCGTGAATACCGCTATTTCTCCACGCGCGCCTTTTATTACGGCGGCGCGACCATCATGAACCATAACCGGCTGATGTCGCGCGTCGAGGGCATGGACGGCATCAAGACCGGCTACACCAACGCCTCCGGCTTCAACCTGCTCGCCTCGGTCAAGCGCGACGGGCGCTATATCGTCGCCGTGGTGATGGGCGGGGTCAGCGCCCCGGCGCGCGACCGCATCATGGCCGACCTCATCGAAGAGCATATCGAGGACGGCTCGAAGACGCGCGTCGCCTCGGTGCTGCGCGACGCCGAGAAGCTCGCCGCCGCGACGCCGTCCGCGGCGCCCGCCGGCGCCGGCGTCGAGCCGCTCGCCTATGTCGAGACGCGGCCGGCGGCGCAGACCGAAGCGCAGCAGGCGGCGCTCGCCGCCGTGACGCCAAAAACGCAGGAGTTCGATCAGACCGCGGTCGCCGCCATCGCGCCCGCCGCGCCAAAGCCCCGCACGGCGTTCACGCCCGGCGCCCTGCGTCCGACGCCCTTCGCCGCGATTCCCCCGCTGTTCCTGTCGGCGGCGAACGCACGCCAGCTTGGCGTGCGCACCGCTTCGCTCGACGGCTCGGTGTATTTCGCGCCGCCGACGAAGGCGCCCTCGCCGTCGCTGCGCTGGATGGCCGGCGCCGTCCCGGCGAAGCCGCGCGCCGCCGACCGGCGTTCCGACCCGAACCGGAAGATCGCGCTGCGCGTCGCCGACGAGGACGAAACGGCGAAGGCGCTGCGCGAGACGCTTGCGTCGGAGCGCGAGGCGAAGGCGGCGGAGGCTGAAGCGGAGGTTCCCGAAGGCGACGCGTCGGTCGAGGCCGAAGGCGACGCGCGTCCGGCCGGCGCGCGGACGGGGTGGATGATCCAGGTCGGCGCGGCCGACGACGCGGCCAAGGCCCAGTCGCTGCTCGCGCGGGCGAAGAGCGCCGTGCTGGCGCTGCGCGGCGCCGAGCCCTTCACCGAAAAGACGTCCCGGGGCTCGGGCGCGCTCTATCGCGCGCGGTTTGCCGGATTTGACGAAAAAAGCGCGAAAAAGGCCTGCAAGGCGCTGAAGCACAGCGGGTTTTCGTGCTTCGCAACGAAAAACTAACCGATTTTCGGCATGATCGAAATGTGAGCGCAGATCGCCCTCGCCTGTGTCTTCAGCGCCAACATCTGGATCCTACGGATGACGCCGCATCAGGACTTCTTTCGCTTCATTGACCCGCGCCGCCAGATCCGTCGTCCCGCCATGATCTGGATGAAGCTTTTTCATAAGCGAGCGGTGCGAGCGGACGACCTCTTCGCGCGAGGCTCCCTTGCGAAGCCCCAGAACCTCATACGCTTCATCCTGGGTCATGGCGCCGGAGTTCCGGCGCGACGCGCCGCTCCCCGCGTCGCTCTCGCTCTTTCGTGCCTCACGCCAGCCCGCAAACCGGCGATCGAGATAAGCTTCCAGAAGCCTGGCGCCCTCAGGATCGTCTCGACGGCAAAAGTCGTAGAGGGCTTCGCACTCCGGGCGAGTCAGCGCGTCTAGCTCGCGGCCTTCCTGCGCGCCGGCGAGCACAGCGCCCCACATGCGCCCCGTGTCATGATCGAGCTGCATCTCGATCGTCGCCGATCGCACGCAGGAGACCCTGGGGCCGCCGCCCGAAGGCGGGGCGGCGGAGCCGGAGCCGAACGGAAAGCCGCCCGCGCCGCCCCAGCCGCCAAAGAAGGGCCAGCCGAACGGACGCCCGCCGCCGCCGGGGCCGGAGTTCAGGAGCCAGAAGCCGAGGGCCCCGAAGCCCATGGCGAAAGGCGCCGCGCCGCGCGCGCCGAGAAAGGCCGCAAACAGCAGCGCCGCCGCGCCGCCGCCGCGCCGGAGCGCGCGCGCCAGCGCGACCGGATTGGCCCGGGCGAAGGCGCGCAGCGCGACCATCGTCATCCACAGCGCGATCAGGGACGCGGCGAGCACGATCATCGCCGGCCGGCCTCCCTTCCGCTGCGGGCGCGCGCGCCGCGCCGGCCTGGCGACCCGCCCATCGTCTCCCCGCGCCCTGTCGCGCCCGTCATAAGAGAAAACCCGTCCTGCTTCATTTCATCTGGCCGAGAAGCAGCCCGGCCCGCGCTTCCCGCCGCGCTTCGATCTCGAGCGCTCCGCGTCCGCCCGCGGCATAGGCCGCGGCCGCGGACAAAAGCGCGGCGAGGCGCTCCGCCGCGCCGGCGTCAAATGTGGCATAGGCCCCCCCGGTCATCAAGGCGATCCGCCGGAACAGGCGCGCGGCGAGGCGGTCTTCGCCTTCCTGGAACATGAACGCCTTGACGCCCAGAAGCCCGAGCCGGCCGGCGAGGTCGCAGAGCTCGTCGGCGCTTTCCTCCATGGCGTCGCCCACGAAAACCAGCGCGGCGATCGGCGCGGCCTTCGCTTCGTCGAGGGCGTGGCGCAACACTTTCGCGATCTGCGTGCGCCCGCCGGCGACGCGGATGCGCGTCATCGCCGCCGCAAGCTCCCGCCCGCCGCTCATGAAGCGCGAGGCGCGGCACTCGCCGAAGCCGCGATAGAACACGAGCTGCGCGTCAAGCCCGCCATGCGCCGCCGCGGTCGCGAACATGCGCGCCTGCACGGCCATGGCGAGATCCCAGCTCGGCTGGCGGCTCATGGTGGCGTCGAGCGCGAAGATGAGCCGCCCGCGCCCCCGCGCCGCGGCGAGCGGCGTCGCCGCCGACAGAAAGGCGTCGATGTCGGCGCGCGGGCTCCCCCCTGCGGGCAGGCCGCCCGGCTTTTCCCTGTCTGCGCTCATGACCGGCGCCTGCGGCCGCGCGTGTCATTTTTCATATTTTTCGATGATCCACGGTTCGGCGAAGGCGCCCGCGCTCCAGTCCCGCCAGGCCGGCAGCGCCTTCATGGCCTCCATATAGGCGCGCGTCGGCGCGCCGACCGGAACGGCGTAGACGTCGAGCCGGTTGACGACCGGCGCGAACATGGCGTCGGCGGCGCTGAAGTCGCCGAACAGGAACGGGCCGCCGGCGCCGAATCTGCCGCGCGCCCCGGAAAAAGCGGCCTCGAGCCGGGCGACGTCGGCGCTCGCCTCCGGCGTCAGCGGCAGGGGCGAGGGCTTGCGCCGCATGTTCATCGGCAGGAGCGCGCGCAGCCCCGTGAAGCCCGCGTGCATTTCGGCCGCGAGCGCCCTCGCCTCGGCCCGCGCCGCCCGCTCGCGCGGCCACACCGGCAGTTCGGGATGGGTTTCGGCGAAATATTCGACGATCGCGAGCGACTCCCACACGAGCGCGTCGCCGTCCTTCAGGATCGGGCATTTTCCCGCCGGCGAATGGCGCAGGATCTCCTCGCGCGTCTGCGGCCGGGCGAGCGGGACGACGATCTCCTCGAAGGGCGCGCCGAAATGGCGCATGAGAATCCACGGCCGGAACGACCACGAGGAATAGGCCTTGTTGGCGATGACGAGGACGGCGGTCACGGGATCGTCCCTGAAGAAGCGGCGCGGGCGCCGACTATAGCGCGCGCGAACGGACGGTTAAGCAAAAACGCGATAGGCTCGCGCAAGGGCGCGTCAGACGTTGCGGAAAAAACCATGGCCGGCTTCACCTTGTGGGACGTCTTCGCGGTCGTCTTCTTTCTCGCGGCCTGGATCTTCTACCGATTTGTCAACGAGCGCGGCTTCTGGGGCCACCAGAGCCTTTCCGTGCTCATGAACCGACACCGCCGCGGCTGGATGGAGTCGATGGCGGCGCGCGACTCGCGCATCGCCGACGCCGGCATCATGGCGAGCCTGCAGAACGGCGCGGCGTTTTTCGCCTCGACCTCGCTGATCCTGCTCGGCGGCGCGGCCGCGACCATGCGCGCAGCCGACGACGTGCTGAAAATCGCCGGCGACTTCTCCTTCGGCCCGGCCATGACGCGCGGCATGTGGGAGGCCAAGGTCATGGGCCTCGCGCTCGTCTTCGGCTACGCCTTCTTCAAATTCGCCTGGGCCTACCGGCTGTTCATCTACGCCGCCATCCTGCTCGGCGCGACGCCCGCGCCCGACTCCCCCGACGCGACGGCGCGGGACTTCGCCGCGCGCCGCGCCGGCGCCATGACGATCGACGCCGGGCTGCATTTCGCCAAGGGCCTGCGCAGCTTCTATTTCGCCTTCGCCTATCTCGGCTGGTTCGCCGGGCCCTTCGTCTTCGTCGCGACCACGATCGCGATCCTCGTCATCGTCATGCGGCGGCAGTTTTTTTCGGCCGCGCGCCGCGCCCTGACCGACGACTGACCGCTCAGGGCGCCGGAAACAAGACGTCGGTCCTGCCCGAGAGACGATAGGCCAGAAGCCCGATCCATTCGCGCGCCGCATAGGAGACCAGCGGCGCGCGCTCGATCGCCGAACGCAGGACGCGCCAGTCGCGCGCGTCGCCGAACGTCCGGTAGGCGACCGGAAACGCGACCACGTCGAAGCCGACGCGGCGAAAGATTCCCATCGAGCGCGGCATGTGCCAGGCCGAGGTGACGAGCAGATATTTTTCGCCGGGCTTCGGCTTCAAGAGGTCGCGCGTGAAGAGCGCGTTCTCCCAGGTGTTGCGCGACCGGTCCTCGAAGACCATGCGCCCGGCGGGCGCGCCGAGGTTCTCCCAGAGCCGTCGCGCCGCAGGCGCCTCGGGCGGCTCGTCGCCCGAGAGCGCGCCGGAGCCGCCGGTGAAGACGAGCCGCGCCCCGGGAAAGCGTCGCGCGAGTCCGAGCCCGGCCGTCATGCGCTCGCCGTCGGCGCCAAGCCCCGCCGTCCCGCGCGCCTCGGCGAGCGCGGGGGCGATGGCTCCGCCGAGCACGATGATTCCGGCGGGCTCGGCCATGTCGGCCGGCGGCGGCGGAAACCTGTTTTCGAGCGGACGCATCAGGACGACGCCGAATGGCGTCAGAAAGGCGAGCGCGAGCAGCGCCGCCCCGCCGGCGGCGAGGACGCGGCCCGCGCGGCGAAAGCGGGTGAAGAGCAGGAGCGCCCCCGTCGCCGTGACGAGAATGAGCAGCGTCAGCGGCTCGGCGAGCAGCCAGAAGATTTTCGCGGCGGGAAAGAACATGCGCCGCTAGTCGTCGGGCCGGCGCGGCGGCGGGGCTTCGTCGTCCTCTTCGGCGGGAATGGCGTAGGCGCCGCCGAGCCAGCGATGCAGGTCGACGTCGGCGCAGCGCTTCGAGCAGAAGGGGCGCGCCTCGAAGACCGAAGGCTTGCCGCAGATCGGACACGGCCTCGCCCTGAAGCCCGCGCCGGGCTTGTCCGGTTCGCCGTGCGGATTTTCGTCCTGCTGGGCCACGTCTCGCGCCTTTCGCCCGGTCATGCGCGCTCGAACCAGCCCGCGAGCGCCGGAAAGCCCTCGCCCGCGAGCAGCGAGACGGTCTCGTAGAGCGGCAGCCCGACGACCGATGGGTAGGAGCCGACGAGCTTGACCACAAAGGCGCCGGCGAGGCCCTGAACGGCGTAGCCGCCCGCCTTGCCGCGCCATTCGCCAGAGCGAAGATAGGCTTCGACCTCAAGCGCCGAAAGGCGCTTGAACCGCACCCGCGTCTCGACGAGGCGCGCGCGTTCGCGGCCCTTCGGCGTGACGAGGCAGACGCCGGTGTAGACGCGATGCGCCCGGCCCGACAGAAGCTCGAGGCAGTCGCCGGCCTCGACGCTCGTCTCGCATTTGGGCAGGATGCGGCGGCCGACGCAGACCACGGTGTCGGCGCCGAGCACATAGGCGCCGGAAAACGCGGGGTCGGCGGACGCGACGCGCGCCCCGGCGCGGGCCTTCTCGCGCGCGAGCCGCGCCGCGAGCAGACGCGGCGCCTCGGATTTCCCGGGCGTTTCATCGAGGTCGCAGGGAAGAAGAAGGTCGGGCTCGATCCCGATCTGCTGGAGCAGTTCGAGCCGGCGCGTCGAGGCCGAGGCGAGGATCAGAAGCGGACGGCCGCCCTCGCGCGTCGTCGTCCCGGTCATGCGGCGTCTCCCGGCGCTCCGGTCGGCGCCTTATCCGGCGTCGCGCCGAAAAAGGCGGGGCGGCGCGGAGCCGTCATCGACGGCGCCTCACTTGAAGCGATAGGTGATGCGTCCCTTGGACAGGTCATAGGGCGTCATTTCGACGAGAACCTTGTCGCCCGTGAGGACGCGGATGCGGTTCTTGCGCATCTTGCCGGCGGTGTGGGCGATGATCTCATGCTCGTTCTCGAGCTGGACCCTGAAGGTCGCGTTGGGCAGGAGTTCGACGACGACCCCCGGAAATTCGAGCAGTTCTTCCTTCGACATATGCGTCCTTGCGGCTGCGCGCCGGCCCGCCGACGCGCCCGGCCATGACGGTCGGGACCTTTCGGCGAGCGCCAAAGCTTGCCGCAGGAGTTCAGGCGAGGCTTCAGATTTCGGCGCAGAATCCGTCCGCGGCGCCTGGAAATCGGCGGCCGGGACGACGGTCGCCGCGGACCCTAATCGAGAACGGCGAATTTGTGAACAGCCGCGTCGCGACGCCGCGGCGGGCGGCTCAAATTTTGGGCGGCGCGGCGGCGTCGGCCGCCTCATAGGCCCTGAAGCGGCGCACCGCGAAGGGAATCGAGGCGAGATAGGCGAGCGACAGGGCGATCAGCATCTCCATCGGGAAGGTCGCGAGCAGCAGCAGGCAGGCGATCGCGCCGAACATCACCACGATCACATAGTCGCGTGGCACGCGGCCGATCTTCTTGCCGGAAAAATGCGGAATCCGGCTCGCCATCAGGAGCGCGACGCCGATCAGATAGACAATATAGAAAACGACGGTCGCCCTGTTGGCGGGGACGCCGAGAACCGAAAGATTGAGGTAGATCGGCAGAAGGCCCACGATCGCGCCGGCCGGCGCCGGCATGCCGGTGAAGAAATGGGCGGCCCAGGCCGGGCGGTTCGGGTCGTCGGCCGTCACGTTGAAGCGGGCGAGGCGCAGCGCCGCCGCGATGGCGAAGACGAGCGCCGCGAACCAGCCGAAGCTCTTGAAGGCGTCGAGGCCCCAGAAATACAGGACAAGCGCCGGCGCGACGCCGAAATCCACGAAATCCGCCAGCGAATCGAGCTCCGCCCCAAAACGCGTCGTGCCCCGCAGGGCGCGCGCGATGCGCCCGTCGAGCCCGTCGAGCACGGCGGCGACGATCACGGCGATCACGGCGATCTCGAAATTGCCCTCCATGGCGAAGCGGATCGCCGTGAGCCCCATGCACAGCGCGAGCAGGGTCACGAGATTGGGCAGGATGACCCGCAACGGCACGGCGCGAAAGCGCGGCCGCCGGACGGGCGGCGGCCCGAAGGCGTCGGCGTCGTCCTCGCCCTCATGCGCGAAGCTCTGGCGGCCATGGCGCGGGCCGAAATCGTGTCGGGGCGAAGGTCCGGTCATGTCAGATCCCGTCGGAGCGCCAAAATAGAAGCCCGGCCGCGCGGCGGCAAGGCCGGCTCAGCGTGCGAATCGGGCGCGCAGCCTCGCCCAGACGGCGGCGGCGCCGGCCGAAACCTCGCGCGTCAGCGGCGCGAGCCGCGCTTTCGTCTCCATGAACAGGGCGTAGGCCCGGGAGGCGCGCGCGAAGGCGTAGAAGCGCTGCTGCGTCTGCGCCGCGAAATCGGCCACGCGCGCGAACCAGCCGATCCGGCGCAGTTTCTCCCGGCCGGCGGAATAGCCGCGTTCGAGCACGATGAGGCTCAACGCATAGGCGAGCGTCATGACCACGGCGCCCTTGATCCAGCTCCCCTGCGCGAACAGGAGCAGCGCATAGATCTTCGCGGGCTCGGCGAAGGCGAAGGGCGCGGCGAGCGCGGCGAGGATGGCGTAGGGCGGCAGCGCCGCGACGAACGCCTCGAACCGCCGCATCAGCCGAAGCTGCGCCGCCCAGCCGAGCAGCAGGCGATAGGGCGGCCCGAACACGGCGTTCACCGCCAGAATGACGATGATGGCCGCGCGCAGAATCGCCGCCGGAATTCCGCTGATCGCGACGCCCGACGTGTTTTGTCCCGGCGCGTGCCGCCCCGAGGCGCCCTGCCCCGGCGCGGGCTTCGCCGCCGCCTTTATCGGCGCGGCGCGCCCGGGCTCCGGCGCCGCCGCCTCATGCGGGCTGCGGACGGCTGGCGCGTGTTTCCTGGCGGGCCTGCGGCGACGATAGCTCATGTCTGCTCCACACATCGTTCCATGAAGGGCGCATAGGCGGACCTCACGCCCGCATCTTTTCATCCTCGTTCGAAGGCGAAAAAAGGCCCCCGACAAAAAACGCGGCCGCAAATCCGCACAGCATGGCGATCTGGAGGACGAACCAGAACACGAAGTCGCCCGGGCCGGTAAGGCCGCCAAAGGCCGGGCGCAGCCAGAAAAATTGCGCGCCGCCCATGGCGGCGAAAACCGTGAGCTGCCACACGACGATCAAAATCGCGTCGGACCGCACGATCTCGGAGATCGTCCGCCGCGGCGTGGCCTTCGCCTGGATCGCAAGACCGAACGCGAGCGCCAGCACGAGGTCGAAGGCCCAGACCGCGAAGATTGGCTCCTTGAACAGCGTGCCGAAGCCGAAGGCCGGCGCAATCTGCGGAAAAACGAGGGCGAGCGTCTCGCCGGCGAAATTGCCGAGCACGACGCCGACGCCGCAGCAATTGACCCGCAAGCCGCGCGCGACCGGCTCGCGCGCAGGGGCCGGCGGCGCCCCGGCGCGCCCCCAGCGCGCATAAAAGGCGAGCCACAGAGGGCCGCCAAACAGCGTCGTCAGCGGCCAGACCAGATTCATGACCCATCGCCGCTGCGGCCGGCGCGTCTCGTCGATGACGATGAAAGCGACGCACAGGATCGCGAGCAGCAGCGAGATGATCGCCAGGATCACGAGCCAGGACGGGAAGGCGGCGGCGGTCATGGGTTCGACGAGGCCCTGCGGGAACAGCCGGGCGCGGCCGGAGGAGACATGGCGGCTCTTTCTGACATGGCGGGGTTGTTCGACATTGCGGCGTTCTCCGACATGAACGTCTCAGCCGCGCGACGGCGCGACGCGCTCCCCGGTCAGGCGCTCGATCATGTCGCGCGCGGAACGGGCGGCCGCCGCGCCGCAAAAGGGCTGGGCCAGAAAATCGGCCCATGACAGCAGGTCCGCGACCCGCGCCGCCTCGCGCCAGTCGGGGGGCAAAACCCCGCCGGCCGCGCGATAGGCCGCGCAGAGCGCGTCGATGAATCGCGCGTCGTCGCCAAGCGGCGGGCGCAGCAGATGGCCGAAGTCGAAGGCCGGGCCGCCGGCGAAGGCGAACTCCCAGTCGAGCGCGGCCGCGGCCTCGAAGCCGTCGGGGCCGCGGCGCACCAGAATGTTGCTCGGATCATAATCGCCATGGCTCAGGCAGGGCTTCAGCGCCCAGTCCGAGGCAAGCGCCGCGCCGCGCCGCGCCACGAACGCCATGAGCCGGTCGAACAGCCCGTCGCCGAAGCGCGCCCTGGCGAACGGCGCGGCGCAGGTCGACGCGAGCCATGCGAGCTGTCCCTCGACGCTTGCGTCATAGCCTGCGGCCGGCGACAGATGTTCGTCAAAAAATCCCAGCCGCGCGAAAGTCGTCTCATGGACGCGGGCGAGCAGCGCGCCGGCGGCGCGGCCGAGCGCCGCGACCTCGACGCCGCCCGCGCCTTTGGCGGCGAGGTCGAGCCGCTCGCCCTCCATCCATTCGAGCAGCGCGCAGGGCAGGCCGAAGTCGGGATCGGCCGCGCGCGCGAAAATGACCTCCGGGACCGGCAGCCCCGGCCGCAGGCGGCGCAGCAGCGCGACCTCCATGCCGGCCTGCGCCGGCCCGCGCCGCCAGTAGCGCAGCAGGACGAAGCGCGGCGCGGCGCCGTCAAGCTCCAGCCGGAAATTGTCGTTGACGAGCCCCGCGCGCGCCGGCTCGAAGCGCAGCGGCGTCGCGCCCGGAAAGGCCGCGCGCACGAGGGCGGCGACGGAGGCCGCGCGCGGTTCGAGCGGCGGCGCGGCCCTTTCCCATGCCTCGCGCAAGGCTCAGGTCCGCTTCGGCTTCTTGCCGGCGTAAGGGTTGTCGCTGGTTTTTTTCGAAATGCGGATCGGCACGCCGGGAAGATCGAACGTCTGCCGCAGCCCGTTGACGAGGTAGCGCTCATAGCTCGTCGGCAGGGCGTCGAGCTGGTTGCCGAACAGCAGGAAATAAGGCGGGCGGGCGCGCAGCTGGGTGATGTAGCGGATCTTGATGCGCCGGCCGGAGACGGCGGGCGGCGGGCTCTGCTCCAGCGCGCCGGCGAGCCAGCGGTTGAGCTTCGCCGTGGCGATGCGCCTGTTCCAGACCTCATGCACGCGGAAGATCGCCTGCATCAGCCGCTCGACGCCTTCGCCCGAGGCGCCCGAGAGCGGCACGACCGGCGCGCCCCTGACCTGCGGCAGCAGCCGCGCCGCGTCTTCGCGCAGCTCGGGCAGCTTCGCGCCGCGGTTCTCGATCAGATCCCATTTGTTGAGGCCGATGACGAGCGCCCTGCCCTCGCGCTCGACGAGGTCGGCGAGCGTCAGGTCCTGCTTTTCGAACGGGATGGTGGCGTCGAGCAGCAGCACGACGACCTCGGCGAACTTCACCGCGCGCAGGGCGTCATGGCCGGCGAGCTTTTCGAGCTTGTCCTCGACCTTGGCGCGGCGGCGCAGGCCGGCCGTGTCGAACATCTTGACCTTGCGACCGCCCCACTCGAACTCGACGCCGATGGTGTCGCGCGTGAGGCCGGGCTCGGGGCCGGTGAGCAGCCGCTCCTCGCCGAGCACGCGGTTCAGCAGCGTCGACTTGCCGGCGTTGGGGCGCCCGATCACGGCGATGCGCAGCGGCTTGGTCGGATCGAGCTCCGAGCCGTCCTCCTCGTCGCCGAGCACGAGCGGCGCGGCGCGCTCGTCGTCCTCGTCGGGCTCTTCGGTGAGCTCGGGGAGGGCCTCGCGCAGGGCGGCGTAAAGTTCAGCGAAGCCGTCGCCATGTTCGGCCGAAAGCGGCACGGGGTCGCCGAGGCCGAGATCATAGCCTTCGATCGCGCCCGCCTCGCCGACGCGGCCCTCGGCCTTGTTGGCGATCAGGATCAGCGGCTTGTCGGCGCGGCGCACGAGATTGGCGAAGACGCGGTCGTCGGGCGTGAGCCCCTGGCGCGCGTCGAACAGGAAGAACACGGCGTCGGCCGCCTCGATCGCCTTTTCGGTCTGGGCGCGCATGCGGCCCGAGAGCGACTCCTGGGGGCCCTCCTCGAGCCCGGCGGTGTCGATGATCGTGAAGGTCAGGTCGCCGAGCTTCGCCTCGCCCTCGCGGCGGTCGCGCGTCACGCCCGGCCGATCGTCGACGATCGCGAGTTTCTTGCCCACGAGCCGGTTGAACAGGGTCGATTTGCCGACGTTGGGGCGGCCGATGACGGCGACGGTGAACATTATTGCGAAGGCTGCTCATGCGCCGGCGCCGAGGGGGCGGGCGCGGGTTCCGGGGCGGAGTCCGGGGTCGCCGCCGGCGCGGCCGGCGCGGGCGCGGTCTCGGGCTTCGCCTCGGCGGCGGGAGCCTCGGCCGGCTGTTCGACGGCCGGCTTGGCGGACTGAGGCTCGGGCGATTGAGGGTTGGCGGCCTCCGGCGCGGCGGCGTCCGCCTTCGGCGCTTCGGCCGGCGCGGGCGCAGTCTCAGGCGCGGCAGGCGCGGCCTCCGCAGCCGGAGCGGGGGCGCCCTCGGCCTTCGGCGTCGCCGGGGCTTCGGCGGGAGCCGCGGGCGCTTCGGCGGGAGCCGCGGGCGCTTCGGCGGGAGCCGCGGGCGCTTCGGCGGGAGCGACGGACGGCGCCGGCTCGGCCGGAGCCGGCGGCGGCGCGACGAGCTTGCCGGCCTGCACGATGCCCAAAAAAGCCTCGGCGCGCTGGCGCAGCGCGGACGGCGCCTGCGGGTTGGCCAACACCATCTCGAACCAGCGGCCGGCGGCCTCATAATCCTGCCGCTTCAGCGCCGCGAGGCCGAGCAGCTCGCGCATCATGTCGTGATAAACAAAGGACGGGCCCGCCAGCGCGCGGTATTTTTCCTCGAACGCCTTCGGGTCTTCGCTGTCGACGCGCAGCGCGGCGGCCCGCAGCTGCGCGAGGTCGCGGAACGACGGCGCGAGGCTCTGGTCGGCGGCGATCGCGTCGAAGGCTGAAACGCCCGCGGCCGGATCGCGCGCGGCCTCGGCCTCGGCGACGCGCAGCCGCGCGAGCGTGGCGTAGCCCCTGGGGCCGTTCTTCGCGATGTCGCGGAAAGCCGCCTCGGCCTCCGCCGTCTTGCCCTCCTGCGCCAGTTGCGTCGCCGCCTGGAAACGCGCGCCCGCGGCTTCTGCGGCGGAGGTCTCGATATGGCGATAGAGCCGCCATCCGCCCGTCGCGACGACGATCAGCAAGGCGAGGACGATGATCAGCGCCTTGTATTTCGTCCAGAACTGGATGATCCGCTCGCGGCGGTAGTCCTCGTCGACTTCGCGGAAAAAATCGGTCATGTGTCTCTTGCGTCAGCGCGGCGGCGAAGGCGCGCGGCGGGCCGCGCGGCCCGTCAGCTAGCACGCCCGACGCCGAAAGGCGACCCGGCGGGCCTGTTTTCATGGCGCCAGGCGCAGGCCCGGCCGCTCAGTCGGCGGCGGCCCTGCCCTCCGCGTCGAGCCGGGCGAACTCTTCGTCGGTCAGCGTCAGGGCCGCGGCGGCGACGTTTTCCTCAAGGTGCCGCACGCTTCCCGTGCCGGGGATCGGCAGCATGACGGGGCTGCGCTTCAAAACCCAGGCGAGCGCGACCTGGCTCGGGCTCGCGCCCCTGCCGCGCGCGATCCTGTCGAGCAGGCTCCCCTCACGCGCGAGCTTTCCCGCCGCCAGCGGAAACCACGGGATGAAGCCGATCCCCTCGCCCGCGCAGAAATCGAGCACGGCCTCGCTGCGCCGGTCGACGAGATTGTAGAGGTTCTGCGCCGAGACGACCCTGAAATAGGCCTGCGCGGCCTTGATCTCCTCGACCGAAACCTCGCTCAGGCCGACGTCGCGGATCAGCCCTTCCTTCTGCATGTCGGCGATCACGCCGAACTGCTCCTCGCGCGGCACTTTGGGGTCGATGCGATGGAGCTGCCAAAGGCCGATCTGCTCGACCTTGAGGCGGCGCAGGCTCATCAGCACGCATTGGCGCAGATATTCAGGCCGCCCGACCGGCGCCCAGACGTCGGGCCCGAGCCGGGCCAGCCCGCCCTTGGTGGCGATCAGGAGCCCGTCATAAGGGTGCAGCGCTTCGGCGATCAGCTCCTCGCTGACGAAAGGCCCGTAGCTGTCGGCCGTGTCGATGAAATTGACCCCGAGTTCGGGCAGCCGGCGCAGCACGGCGAGGGCTTCGCGCCGGTCGGCCGGTTCGCCCCAGACGCCCTTGCCGACGATCCGCATGGCGCCGAAGCCAAGCCGACGCACCGTGGCGGCCCCGAGATGAAAGGCGCCTGACGGCGCGGCGTTGAGCGTCATGTTGGTCTCCCTGCGCAAGAGCGGCGCGCCGGACCCTAAGCCATCAGGCGCCCTTCGTGAACCGGCGCCCGCATGACGATCTGGAGCGCGGCGCCGGCGCGCGTCCCCGCTCTGGCGGCGCCGGCGCCGCGCGCGTTATGATTTTTGCGCCATTATTCTTTCGCGACATGATTCTTTCGCGACATGATTCATGGACCGGGGGCGACGGGGCGGCGGCGTTCGCCGTTGGCCGGACAGGCGCGGCGCAGGCCCCGCCGGGAGCGATGACATGTCCGACATCAGGAAGCACGACGCGGCCGACGGCGCACGGGCGACCGTGCTCGCGCGTTTCGCCGGGCGCATGGTGGCCTTCGCCGAGCGCTGGTTTCCTGACGCCTATGTGTTCGTGCTCATCGCCGTGACGGCGGTGGCGGCCGGCGCGATCCTGCACGGCGCCGCGCCGATCGCCGTCAGCCGCGCCTTCGGCGACGGCTTCTGGAACCTCATCCCCTTCACCATGCAGATGGCCTTCGTCGCCATCGGCGGCTATGTCGTCGCGGTGTCGCCGCCGGCGGCGAAGGCGTTGCGCCGCCTCGCCCTGGCGCCGAAGACCGCGCGCGGCGCGGTCGTCTTCATCGGCCTGCTCTCGATCCTTCTGTCGCTCGTCAACTGGGGCCTGAGCCTCATTTTTTCGGGCCTTCTCGTGAGGGCGATCGCGCGCCGCGCCGACATCCGGCTCGACTATCGCGCCGCCGGCGCGGCCGGCTATCTCGGCCTCGGCTGCGGCTTCACGCTCGGCGTCTCCTCCTCGGCCGCGCAGCTCCAGGCCAACGCCGCCTCGATCCCGCCGAGCCTGCTGCCGATCACCGGCGTGATCGGCTTCAACGAAACCATCCTCACCTGGCAGAACGGCGTGACGCTTCTCGTCGTGCTCGCCCTGTCGGCGGCGATCTGCCATTTCAGCGCCCCTGCGGAAGGCGCCGGAAAGACTGCGCAGGACCTTGGCGTGGCCCTTGACGACGACGCCCCGGCCACGCCGCCGCGCGCGACCCGGCCGGGCGATGTCCTCGAACATTCGCCGGTCCTCACCGTGGTCGTGGCGCTGCTCGCCGGGGGCTGGCTGTGGCTGACGTTTTCGTCGGGCAATCCGCTCATCGCCCTGTCGGGCCTCAACACCTATAATTTCGTCATCCTGACGCTCGGCGTCCTGCTGCACTGGCGCCCGCGCAGCCTGCTCGACGCCTTCTCCCGCGCCATGCCGAGCGCGGCGGGCGTGCTGCTGCAGTTTCCCTTTTATGCGGGCATCGCGCAGATCCTGACCAAGGCGCAGAACGGCGCCGGCCACAGCCTGTCCGACTCGATCGCCCACGGGTTCGTCGGCGCCTCTGCGGGCGCGACGAGCTTTTCGTTTGTCGTCGGGCTCTATTCCGCGCTGCTCGGCTTCTTCATTCCGTCGGCCGGCGGCAAATGGGTGATCGAGGCGCCTTACGTGATGAAGGCGGCCAATGAGGTCGGCGCCCATCTCGGCTGGACGGTGATGGTCTACAACATCGCCGAGACCCTGCCGAACCTCCTCAATCCGTTCTGGATGCTGCCCCTGCTCGGCGTCCTCGGGCTGAAGTCGAAAGACCTCGTCGGCTACACGTCGGTGCAGTTCCTCATCCATTTTCCGGTCGTGCTGACGCTCGCGGCGGCGCTGATGGCGACCTTCGCCCATCATCCGCCGGTCATGCCATGACAGGTCCGGCGCCCTCAGGCGCGCAGCGGCGAAGGCTCGCGCCCGCTTTACGCAGGCGCGGAGCCCCTGGCCTCGTCCGCTCACCGTCGTCAATGAAGTGACGGAGGGCGACTGCGGCCATGCGGGGCGCCCGATCAGCCTCGAGGCGATCGCGGCCGCGGTGGGGCAGCCGCAGGACGCCCCCCGGATGCGATGGTCGCGGGCTTATTTTGCGCGCGCCATGAAGGCTGCGGCCTATCCAGCCGACGTGCTAGAATGGCGCCGGCGCGGCGCGGTTCGATCCTGCGGGGACGCAGAAGCTTTAATGGACAGAGGGCCGGCGGCATGAAACCTTTCTCGCCGCCGGCGCGGGCGTCGGACGGCCGCCCTGCGGCCCTGGAGACAGAAAGAGTCACATCGATGCGCGCAAACGCCTTTCTGGCCTGCGTCGCGGCCGCGGCTGCGGGTTTCCACGCCCCCGGCGCCCTGGCCGTCGAGGCGCGCTATCTCTGCGACGACGGCTCGAAAATCGCCGCGAGCTTCGTCGGGGGAATTGAGGCGCCCGGCGCCGTCACGCTGCGCTTTGCGGACGGACGAACGGTCACGCTCGCGCAAGCCGCCTCGGCGGACGGAGGCCGCTACGCCGACGCGGCCATGGAGTTCTGGTCGAAAGGGCGCGGCGCGACCCTGACGCGCGAAGGCCACGCCACGTCCTGCCGCCCTGCCCCCTGAGCGCCCGTTGCGGCGCGAGCCGGCTGACGACGGCCGGCGCCCGCGCCTCACCCGGTCGAGGCGTCCGTCAATTCGGCGATGCGGTCGTCAGCGCGGCGGAGCCGCCGACAAAGCTCACGGTTGATGTTCAGCATCACCATTACATAGGCGTGGATGTCCGCCTTGTAGTAAGCGTAAAGGTTTCGGGCTGTCAGCTCATACAGCAGAGTCGGACTTTCCGCGACGACGGTGGCCGATCGATTGTGCATTTCGATGAGCGTCATCTCGCCGAAGAAATCGCCCGGCCCGAAGCCCGCCATGCGGATCACGCGCCCGGAGCGCCCGAGCTTGCTCACGGCGAGCTCGCCGGCGTGAACGACATACATCGACCGGCCGGGCTCTCCCTCGGACACGACGACGGCTCCGACGTCGAACCGGCGCTCGACCAGCATCGAGATCAGCAGATCAAGGCTTGCGTCCGAAAGGCCGCCGAAGAAAGGCGTGGAGACGAGAAACGCTTTCAGATCGGGCGAGCTGTCGGCCATAGGGCCAATATAGGCGCGCGCTCCGGACTTGGAAGCGCCCTGTCGCCGCCTGAACGCGACGCGGCGCGATCGGGAAAACGCCCGCCGGTCCGCCAAAGCTCCCGCGCCCCACGGGGGCGGCTTCGATCCAAACGACGGCGACTCCGGCGCTCCCGGGCCGGAGATGACGCCCTCGCCTATGCCGGCATGATGATCACCTTCGTCTTGACCGGCGTGCGGTCATAAAGGTCGATCATGTCCTGCGTGAGAAGGCCGGTGCAGCCGCTGGTGACGCCCTTCCCGATCGACTCGGGGTCGCTGGTCGCATAGATCGTGCAGACCGTGTATTTGCCGTTCTGATAAAGATAGAGCGTGCGGGCGCCGAGCGGATTGTCGAGGCCGCCGGGCATGCCGGCGGCATATTTGGCCGCTTCCGGCTGCCGCTGGATCATCTCCTTGGGCGGGGTCCAGGTCGCCCATTCCGCCTTGCGCCCGACGTAAACGTCGCCGTTCCACAAAAAGCCCTTGCGGGGAACATTGGCGCCGTAGCGCGTGGCGTTTCCGTCGCCTTCGATGCGGTAGACATAATAATTTGCGGGATCGATGACGATCGTGCCGGGCGCCTCCCTGCTGTCGTAGCGCACCGTCCGGCGAACATATTTCGGATCGAGCTTGGCGACGTCGACGGCCGGGATCGGGAATTTCTTGTCGGGCACGGGCCCGTAGAGCTTCGCCGCTTGGGCCCGGACCAGATCGTCAGTCGTCGCGCAGCCGGCGAGCCCGAGCGCGCCGAGGCCGGCGGCGGAGCCGGTCAGGAACGTCCGGCGGCTGAAAAATTCCGGCCGAAGCCCATGCGAAGCCGCGTCGTCGCGCTCGCCGGCTTCGGTGATTTGACCGTTCGTGACCATGATATCGGAGTTTCCCATGTCCTGTCGTCCGGCCAGAGAATGCTTCGGCATTATTAAGATCAAGCTGAGATTGCCGTTACACGGCGCGATTGGCAAACTCAAGCCGCGCCGCGCCGTCAGGGTGAACTCAGAGCTGCAAGCCGCCGCCGTCCGAAAGCATGAACAGCTTCGCGCCCGGCTTGGCCTTCTTCAGTTGGATATCGGAAAGCGCCATGTTGGTACGGGGCGGAGTTGGTGTCGCAGGACACCAACAAACCTACCAACGATTTTGCTGGATTCAAGCGGACCGCGCGGGACAGGCTCGCACACGGAACGCGCGAAAAGCTTTATATATCTGTCATTTACGGATATGATCAGACGTTGCCGGAAAGGATTTTGGTGCCCAGGGGCGGAATCGAACCACCGACACTGCGATTTTCAGTCGCATGCTCTACCAACTGAGCTACCTGGGCCCTCGCGCCTTCGGCGCTTGCGAGAAGCGCCTTATAGGGGAGCCTCCGCGCTTTTGTCCAGCGTGAAAACACGCTTTTTCACGCCGACCAGCGCTGCGAGCGGAAAGCCTTCGCGATCGCCGCCGCGCGCGCGGCGCGCGTCGCTTCGAGCGCTTTCTCGGCGTCGAGGCCCGCCCTGAGCGCGTTCTCGTCGATCTCCGCGCAGGCCGCCCGCGCCGTTTCGAGCAGCGCCGCCTTGGGATAGGGCTGGCCCGCGCGGCCGGGATAGGCGCCATAGTCGCAGGCGCAGGCCTGCAGCAGCGCGTCGTAAAGCCCGGGCGCGTCGAAGGCGCCAAGACGCTCCAGCATCATGGCCACGGGGCCGGCGCGGACCTCGGAGGCGCGATGGACGCGCTCGCATTCGGCGAGCGTCAGGAGCGCCAGTTCGCGGCAGTCGTGCGGCGCGCCAAACCGCGCGGCGACGTCCTCGATGCGCGGGCGCCCGCGCTCGATATGGCGATAATGCGCCGGCAAATGCTCGGGCGGCGAATCCGACTTGCCGAAATTCATGACGAGAAGCGCGAAGCGCACGGGCAGCGGCGCGTCGCGGCGCGCCGCCTCGTCGAGCGCGTTCTGCAGATGCTCGCCAAGATCGACCCCCGCCGGATCGTCGGCGATCTGCGGCACGCCATAGAGCGCGTCCGCTTCGGGCAGCGCGACTTCGAGCGCGCCGCTGTCGCGCAGCGCGCGGATCATGCGCGACGGGAACGGCGCCATGAGGCCGCGCACGAGCTCGGGCCACATCTCGGCCGGCGCGACGCGCCCCAGAGCGCCCCGCTCGGTCTGGTCGAACATGGCTTCGAGCGCGTCGTCGTCCGGCTCGCCGGCGCTTTCGGCGAACAGCGCCGCCATCCGCAGCACGCCAAGCCCGGGACGGGTCTGCGCGAGGTCGGGCGGCAGAAAATTGGGTTCGTGATTCATGCGGCGAACGTCCTTCGTGGCGCGTCAGGCGCGTCAATGTGGAATCGGGCCCTCAGCCGAAAGACGCTTCATAGAGCTCCGGCCTGAACCCGACGACGAGCTGTTCGCCGAGATCGAGCACGGGGCGCCTGATCATGGACGGCTGCGCCAGCATCAGGGCGATCGCCCTTTTTTCGTCGAGGCCCGTCTTCTCGGCCTCGGGCAGCTTGCGGAAGGTGGTCCCGGAGCGGTTGAGGAGCTTCTCCCAGCCGATTTCGCGCGTCCAGGCTTCGAGGCGGGCCCGGTCGATCCCCGCCGCCTTGTAGTCGTGGAAGGCGTAGGCGACGCCGCGGCCGTCGAGCCAGGCGCGCGCCTTCTTCATCGTGTCGCAATTTTTTATGCCGTAGATCGTCGCCGTCATCGCGCGCTTCCCGCCGTGTCCCGGTCGAGATGAAGCCCGGGCGCGACCGCGGTCAAGCCTCGACCGCCCGCTCTGGCGCGATGCGCGAAAATACCGCAAAACCCGGGTGAGCCGAGCCGCGCGAAACCGCGGCCGCAGCCCCTCAATCGAGAGATGAGCCCATGCGAACGAAAGCCTATGCGGCGCAGGCGGCGACGACGCCGTTCGCGCCCTTCGAGATCGACCGCCGCGCGCCGGGCCAAAGCGACGTCGCCATCGACATTCTCTTCTGCGGCGTCTGCCATTCCGACCTTCACACCGCGCGCGGCGAATGGCCCGGCACGCGTTACCCCTGCGTTCCCGGCCATGAGATCGTCGGCCGCGTCGCCGCCGTCGGCGGCGACGTGACGAAATTCAGGGTCGGGCAATATTGCGAGCATGGCTTCGTCGCGACCTACAACGGCGCGACGACCGGCGTCGGCGAGAACACCTATGGCGGCTATTCGGCGCACATCGTCGTCGACGAACGCTTCGTGCTGAAAGTCAGCCACGCGGAGACCGATCTCGCCGCCGTCGCGCCCCTGCTCTGCGCCGGAATCACCACCTGGTCGCCGCTGCGCAAATGGGGCGCCGGCCCCGGCAAAAAGGTCGGCGTCGTCGGCATCGGCGGGCTCGGCCACATGGGCGTCAAGCTGTCTCATGCGCTCGGCGCCCATACGGCGGCCTTCACCACCTCGCCGGGCAAGGTCGCGGCGGCCAGGGCGCTCGGGGCCGACGAGGTGATCGTGTCGAAAAATCCCGACGAGATGGCCGCGCACGCCAATTCCTTCGACTTTATTTTGAACACGGTGGCCGCGCCGCACGATCTCGACCCGTTCATCGCGCTGCTGAAGCGCGACGGGACGATGACCGTGGTCGGCGTGCCGGCGACGCCGCATCCCTCCCCCAACGTCGCCGGCCTCATCTTCGGGCGACGCTCGCTCGCCGGCTCGCTGATCGGCGGGATCGCCGAGACGCAGGAGATGCTCGACTTCTGCGCCGAGCGCGGCCTCGTCGCCGACGTCGAGATGATCGCGATGCGGGAAATCGACAGGGCCTATGGGCGGATGCTGAAGAGCGACGTCAAATATCGCTTCGTCATCGACATGGCGACGCTGCAGAACGCCGCCTGAAGGCGTGCGGGCGGGCTGAGGCGCGCGCCTCAGCCGGCCGTCTCGAGCTCGGCCGCGCAGGCGGCGATCATGCGTTTCATCTCGGGGATGCAGGAGCCGCAGTTCGTTCCGGCCTTGAGCCGCGCGCCGATCGCCGCCGGATCGCGGCAGCCGTCCCTGATGGCGGCGAGAATCGCGCCTTGCGGCACGCCGAAGCAGGCGCAGACGTTGGGGCCGAGATCCGGGCCGCCGCCGACGCTCCGGCCGGAAAGCATGGTCCGGCGCGTCGCGGCGTCGAGGGTGTCGGCGGCGAAGGCGCCGCGCAGCGCGGTCCAGCCCGTCGCGTCGCCCGCGGGCGCAAGAAACAGGGCGGCGGCGAGCCGGCCGCCCGAGACGAGCGCCGCGCGACGGACGCCGCGCGCCGCGTCCGCGAAGCTGACCAATTCGGCGTTTTCGGGCGCGAGCGTCCGCAGGGCGGCGACCCAGAACTCGTCCGCGGCGTCGGTTTCGAGCTTCGCCGCATAGCCGCCCTGAACCGCCTCCCAGACCCAATAGGAGTCGCGCGGGAGGCGGGCGCGGGCGCGCGCCAGAAGGAAGCCCGTCCGCGCATGGGAGACGGGGGCGACCCGCGCCGGCGTCGCCTTGGAGTCCGGCTGTTTCGAGAAGGGGTCGACGAAGGGGTGGACCAGCGCGCCGGTGCGCGCGAAGCTCGCCGTCTCGTCGTTCCAGTGGATCGGCGCGAAGATCGCCCCTTCCTCCTGCGCGGGCGTGACGGCGACGCGGTAGATCGCCGCGCCATGGGCGCTCGAAACCCGCGCGAGGCCGCCGTCCGCGACGCCCGCCCGCGCCGCGTCGGCCGGATGGATCGAAAGCTTCGGCTCGCTCATGTGGCCGCCGAGGCGCTGCGACAGGCCGGTGCGGGTCATGGTGTGCCACTGGTCGCGCATGCGTCCGGTGTTGAGCAGAAGCGGATAGTCTTCGCTCGTCTCTGCGGGCAGGCGCGGCCGCTCGACGGCGATGAAACTGGCCCTGCCGCCCGCGGCGAAGAACCCGCCCTCGGCGAAGAAGCGCTTCTGGCCTCCGGAGGCCTCGGGCCGCAGCGGCCACTGCGCCGGGGCCATATGGTCATAGGCCTCGGGGCTCAGGCCGACGAGGCCCGAAAGGTCGAAATCGCGCGTCCCGTCGTTCTCGAAGGCGGACAGCCTTGCATGTTCGGCGAAGATTTCGGCCGGGCTCTCATAGTCGAAGCCCGAAAATCCCATCTTTTTGGCCACGCCGCACATCGCCCGCCAGTCTGGCCGAACCTCGCCCGGCAGCGGCAGGAACGCGCGCTGGCGCGAGATGCGGCGCTCCGAATTGGTCACGGCGCCGTCCTTTTCGCCCCAGGCGGCGGAGGGGAAGACGACATGCGGGCGCGCGTCCAGCGTGTCGTTGGAGGCGACGTTCTCCGAAACCACGAACAGCTCCAGCCGGCGCATGGCCTCGCGCGCATAATCGGCGCGCGGCAGGCTGACGGCCGGATTGGTGCCCATGACCCACAGCGCCTTGATCTCGCCGCGCGCGATCGCGTCGAACATCGGGACCGCCGTCAGGCCTTCCTCCCGCGCCATGCGGGGCGCGTTCCAGAAGCGGCGCACGCGGTCGATTTCGGGCGGCGAGAAGCCCATATGCGCCGCAAGCTGGTTGGCGAGCCCGCCGACCTCGCGCCCGCCCATGGCGTTGGGCTGGCCGGTGAGCGAGAACGGCCCCATGCCCGGCCGGCCGATGCGGCCCGTCGCCAGATGGCAGTTGAGGATCGAGACGACCTTGTCCGTTCCCTGCGCCGACTGGTTGACGCCCTGGCTGTAGAGCGTGACCACGCGCTCGGTCGAAGAAAACATCTCGAAGAAGCGCGCCACGTCCTCGGGCGCGAGGCCGGTTTCGGCGGCGGTCGCGGCGACGTCCGGCGCAAGCTCGCGCGCCCGCGCCAGCGCCGCGTCGAAGCCCTGCGTATGGTCGGCGATGAAGGCGCGGTCGAGCCGGCCGGCGTCGGCGAGATGCGCGAGAAGCCCGCAAAACAGCGCGGCGTCCTTGCCAGGGCGGATCGAAAGCTCGAGCGCCGCCGCCTCGCTCGTCGCGGTGCGGCGCGGATCGACGTTGACGATCTTCGCGCCGCGCGTCTCCTGCGCCTTGACCATGCGCTGGAACAGGATCGGATGGCACCAGGCGGCGTTGGAGCCGACGAGGACGAGCAGATCGGCCTCGTCGAGATCCTCGTAGCAGCCGGGCACGGTGTCGGCGCCGAAGACGCGCTTGTGGCCGGCGACCGACGACGACATGCACAGGCGCGAATTGGTGTCGACGTTGGCCGAGCCGATGAAGCCCTTCATGAGCTTGTTGGCGACATAATAATCTTCGGTGAGCAGCTGGCCCGAAAGATAGAAGGCGACCGCGTTCGGCCCGTGCTCGGCGACGATGCGCGAAAAGCCTTCGGCCACACGGTCGATGGCGTCGTCCCACCCGGCCCGCGCCCCGTCGATCATGGGGAAGAGCTGGCGCGTCTCGAGCCCCAGCGTCTCGCCGAGCGCCGAGCCTTTTGAGCACAGCCGTCCGAAATTCGCCGGATGTTCGGGATCTCCCGCGATCTGCGCCCCGCCATAGCCGTCCGGCGACGCGAGCACGCCGCAGCCGACGCCGCAATAGGGGCAGGTCGTGCGCGTCGCCGAATTGCGCGCGAGCGCGGCGGCGGCGCGGAGGGAGCTTTGTTCGTTCATGCGGCCTCGCTTTCGACGACCGAGCGGCCGAAGATCAGTGTGTCGCGGAAACCTTCGATCGAGGCGCCCTCGCGGATCAGCGCCTGGTGCCACAGCCCGTCGCCGGCGTCGCCATAGAGCACCGAGCCGACGAGCCGGCCGTCGCTGACCACGAGCTTCTTGTAGATTCCGGCCGAGGGGTCGTCGAAGACGATCGTCTCCTTGCCCTCGCCCTCGCCCATGAAGTCGCCGACCGAAAACAGCGAGACGCCGGCGACCTTGAGGTTCGTCGCCAGCACGGCGCCGGCGAAGGCGGCCGAAAAGTCGCCCGAGAGCCTGCGCGCCAGAATCGCCGCCTGCTGATAGGCGGGCTCGACGAGGCCATAGGCGACGCCGCGATGCTCGGCGCATTCGCCGAGCGCGAAAATGTCGGGGTCGGAGGTTCCCATGGCGTCGTCGACCAGCACGCCGCGGTTGGCCTCAAGCCCGGCGGCGCGGGCGAGGTCGGCGTTCGGCCGCACGCCGACCGCGCAGACGACGAGATCGACGGGAATCGCGCGGCCGTCGGTCAGGCGCACCGTCTCGGCCCGGCCGTCGCCCTCGACCGCCGCCGTGTCGGCGCCGAGCAGGACCTCGACGCCCCTGGCCTCCATCGCCTTGAGCAGGAGCTTCGCCGCCGGCGCGTCGAGCTGGCGCTCCATCAGCCGGTCCATGAGATGCAGCAGCGTGACCTTCGCGCCCGATTTGGCGAGTCCATAGGCCGCCTCGAGCCCGAGCAGACCGCCGCCGACGACCACGGCGCGGCGCCCCGGCTGGGCTTCGGCCAGCATGGCGTCGACGTCGCCCATGGTGCGGAAAGTGATGACGCCGGGCAGGTCCATGCCGGGCTTCGGCAGCCGGATCGGATGCGAGCCGGTCGCGAGCACGAGCTTGGCGTAGGAGAGCGTCGCGCCGTTCTCCAGGGTCACGGTCTTTCCGGCGCGGTCGATCGACGCGACCGACGCGCCGAAGAGATTGGTGACGCCCCGGCCGGCCCACCAGTCCTGCGGCTTCAGCTCGAGGTCGGCCGCGGCGATCTCGCCCGCAAGCAGCGACGACAGCATGACCCGGTTATAGGCGCGAAACGGCTCGGCCCCGATGACGATGACGGCGTAGCGCCCGAGCGCCCGTTTCGACAGCTCCTCGACGAACCGCGTGGCGGCCATGCCCTGGCCGACGACGACGAGCGCTTCACTCATGACGCCTCATGTCTTCGCGAAAACCCCGGAGCCCGAGGTTGCGTCTGCAAAAAAAGACGCCGCGCATCGAACGCCCGGAGGCATGATGAACGCGGCGTTGCTCAAGTTGGGGACCTGCCATTGAACGCGACCATCCATGCAAGCGTGGCGCCAGAGCCTTCGCGCAGGAGGCGGCCCGGCGCGGGCCGGCGCGGCGGGCGCGAGAGTGGCCTTGGGGCCACATTTGCGGGCGAAATGCACATCGGGCGCGCAGGAGGCGCGGAGCGAGCGGCGAAGCTCGCGCTCACGCCTTGCCGGGCCGGCGGCGGCGTGACAAAATCGACGGGAGATTCACGGATTGTCTTTTCAGGGGTGGCGGCCGATGGCGCGCAGCAAGCTTGTTTCCAGCCTCTTCGGCCTCGCGCTCGCCGCGGCGGCGCCCGCCGCGGCCTTCGCCAATTCGCTCGGCGACGTCGATGGCATGCCTTTCTTCGGCCGGCCCTACCCGTACGGCTATGTCTATCATCGTCCGCCGGCGGAATGCTTCGACGTGCGCCCGGTCGACACCCCGGCCGGCTGGCGCTGGCGGGTGACCTGGATCTGCGACGGCAACGTCACCGCGCGCTACTGAGGCGCATGCGCCAACGGCCCGCCTTTCGCGGCGGGCCGTCGCAAATGAGGACCCGCGACCGCGTCCGGCCGGACGCGGTCAGTTTTTTGAGGGGGCGGCGGGCGCCTCCGGCTTCGCCGCGGGATGGGCGGCGACGGCGAGTTCGGCGCGCAGCGCCTGCGGCGATTCGAGGCGGAATCGCGCCCGGGTCACGACGTCCGGCCCGCCGATCTTGACCGAGACGCCGCCATGGGCGTCCACATAGCAAAATCCGGCCTCGTCGGTCAGATCGTCGCCCGCAAACAGCGGCGCGCGCCCCGCGCAGGGAGCCTGCGCCATCAGCGCGGCGATCCCCGTCGCCTTGCTGTGGCCGGCCTGCTTCAGCTCCGCGACCATCTTGCCCGGCTGGACGACGAGGTCCGGCCCGTCGGCGAGCGCCTCCATGAACGCGAGGGCCTCCGCCGCAAGGTCCGGCCGCTGCCGGTAATGCAGCGCGATCGCCGCGCCCTTGTCCTCGACGCGCAGGCCCGGATGGGCGGCGGCGAAGACGCGCAGGCGGGCGCGGGCGAAATCGGCGATCACCTCGGCGGCGGCCTCGCGCGTCCCGTCGAAAAAGCGGATCTCCGCCCCGTGCAGCCCCGCCGCCGGCAAAACCAGCGGCGCGAAAATGCGGTCGAGGTCGTCGATGGCGCGGCCGCTGACGAGCGCCAGCGCCCCCCCGGCCTCGCGCGCGAGCGTTTCAATGAGCGTCCTGAGCCCGGGGTCGGCGCGCACGTCCTCGGGCCGGGGCGCGATGTCGAGCAGGGTGCCGTCGACGTCGAGGAAATAGGCGCTGCGCCCGGGCGGGGCGCGATCCGCCACTTCGCCCGGGCGCAGCAGGATCGGAGGGCGCTCCACCTACCAGACTCCCGTGTTGGCCATGGAGGCCCAGGGCTCGCGCGGCGGCAGCGCGCCGCCCTTCTGCAGAAGCTCGATCGAGATCGCGTCGGGCGAGCGCACAAAGGCCATGCGCCCGTCGCGCGGGGGCCGGTTGATCGCGACGCCGGCCGTCATCAGACGATCGCAGACGGCGTAGATATCGTCGACGGCGAAGGCGAGATGGCCGAAATTGCGGCCGCCCCCATAGGTCTCCGCGTCCCAGTTGTAGGTCAGTTCGAGCATCGGCGATTTCTCGGCGCGCGCCCTTTCGACGTCGCCAGGCGCCGCGAGGAAAACCAGCGTATAGCGCCCCGCCTCATGGTCGCTGCGGCGCACCTCCTCTAGGCCGAGCAGGCGCGTATAGAACTCGAGCGATTTTTCAAGATCGGACACCCGCACCATGGTGTGGAGATATTCCATGACGATACTCCCGCGCCAAGCGCGCTTATTGCAAGGGCGCGCGCGATATAGCATGGAAAGCTCGCGGCGTCCGCCGCGGTTCTGCGAGGCGTCATGTCCCATCCCCCGAGCCCCGCCGCCCCGGGCTCCGCGCCAGGCGGAGACCGCGGCGACGCCCAGGCGCGCAAGGAGCGCGTCGCGCTGGTCTCGATCTTCATCAGCCTCGGCATGGCGTGCCTCAAGCTCGCCGCCGGCGTCGTCTCCGGCTCGCTCGCCGTCATGTCGGAGGCCGGCAACAATTTCGGCGACGTCGTCACCACGACCCTCACCTATTTCGCCATCCGCGTCTCGAACAAGCCGGCCGACGACGACCACCCCTATGGCCATGGCAAGGTCGAGCCGCTCGCGGCGCTGATCGAGACGGGCTTTCTGTTCGCGCTCGCCGCCTTCATCCTGATCGAGGCGACACGCCGGTTTCTCGCCGGCGACGTCGAGGTCGAGGCGAGCCCGCTCGTCTTCGCCGTCCTGTTCGGCTCGATCGCGGTCGATTCCTGGCGCTGGCGCGTGCTGAGCCGGGTCGCCCGGGACACGGGAAGCGAGGCGCTCGCCGCCGACGCGCTGAATTTTTCGAGCGACATCGTCGCCTCCTCGCTCGCCATCCTGGGCCTCGCCGCCGCCCGCTTCGGCTATCCCCAGGGCGACGCCGTCGCCGCCCTCTGCGTCGCCGGCTTCATCGGCGTCGCCGGCTTCAACATCGGCCGGCGCACCGTCTCCGCGCTGACCGACGCCGCGCCGCACGGCCTCACCGAAAAGGTCTGGCGCGTCGCCGCCGAGGTGCAGGGCGTCATCAGGATCGATTCGCTGCGCCTGCGCCCGGCCGGAGCCGAAGTCCTGGGCGAGCTCGAGATCGCCGTGCCCCGCACGCTGGCGCAGGAGCATGTCGCCACGATCAAGGCGCGCGCGGCCGGCGCCGTCAGGGCCGCCCATCCCGAAGTCTCGCTCACCGTCGGGGCGAGGCCGGTCGCGCTCGACAGCGAGACGATTCTCGAACGCATCCTGCTGATCGCGGCGAAGCGGCGGGTGCCGATCCATCACGTCACCGCGCAGGAGATCGCCGGCCACGCCTCGGTCAGCTTCGACCTCGAGGTCGACGGACGCATGTCGCTCGGCGACGCGCATGAGATCGCCTCGATCCTCGAAGCCGAGATTCGCCGCGAGCTGGGCGCGAACGTCGAGGTCGAGAGCCATATCGAGCCGCTCGAGCCGCGCCAGCTCCCCGGCGCCGACGCGCCGGCCGAGACCCTGACCCGGATCGAGCAGACGCTCGGCTGGATCGCGCGCGAGCTCGGCGCGCCCTCGAACGTGCATGACGTGCGCGTGCGCGAGACCCCGGCCGGCCTGTTCGTCAATTATCACTGCTGCGTCGATCCGGAGCTCAGCGTCGACGCCGCGCATGAGCAGGTCGACGCGCTCGAACGCAAGGCGAGAGCCGCCTTTCCGCAGATCATGCGCATCGTCGGCCACGCCGAGCCCGAAAGCCTCGCCCACGAGCCGCCGCGGACGCTCGCGGACCTTTAGCGCCTCTGCAAAACAGACGCGGGCGCCCGGCGGTCGGGCCGAAGGCGCGCGCGGCGGCGCCTCAGGGCGTGCGGCGCAAAAACAGGCCGAAGGCGCGCGGTCCGTCTCCGACCCCGAACCTGTTCTCGATCTTGAGGGTCCGCGCGTCGATCGCGTAGACGTCGTTCGAGCCCCAGTTGACGACATAGAGCGTGCGTCCGTCGGCGCTCGCCTCGACGCCTTCGGGATGGTCGCCGACCTCGACGCCGCCCATGGGCTTCAGCGTCGCAAGATCGAAGGTCGAGACCGTGCCGGAATACTGGTTGGTGACGAAGCCGCGCCCGTCGGCGAGCGCGACCACATAGGGCCGCTGGCCGGTCGCGACGTCGCCGATCCGCGTCCTGGCCTTGAGGTCGACGACCGAAACATTGTCGCTTTCGACATTCGCCGTATAGGCCCGCGCGCCCTCGGCGTCGATGACGACCCCGAACGGATGACGGCCGACCGGAACCTTCGCGACCGGCGCGAAACGCGCCGCGTCGACGAGGGTCAGCGCGTCGTCGTCGCGCGCGGAGACCGCGATCAGCGCGCCGTCGGGCGTCACCGCCACGCCCGACGGCGAAGCGCCGATCTCGGCTCTTGCGACGATGGCGCGCCGCGCGAGGTCGAGCTTGTAGAGAAAGGGCTGGAAGAAGCCCGACACATAGAGGAATTTGCCGTCGGGCGAGACGGCGATTCCGAGCGGCGTGTCGGGCATGTCGATCTTCGCGACGAGCTTGCGTTCGGCGGCGTCGACGATTGAGACGAATTTGCCCTCGGTGCTCGTCGCATAGGCGAAGCGACCGTCGGGCGACATGGCGATTCCGGCCGGGCGCCCGCCGATGGCGAGCCGCGCCGCGACCTTTCCGGTCGAAAGGTCGAGGACGGCGAGGCTGTCGCCGCCCTGCTCGGTGACGAAGGCCTCGTCGGCGCGCGCCGACGCGCCGGCGAAGATGAGCAGCGCCGCGCCGAGGCCGACGCAAAACCGGCGCATCGACGTCAGTTGGTCGCCTCGAGTTTCTTCTTCAGCGCGTCGAGCCCCGTCCTGTAGACGGCGGAGACGGCTTTCTTCGAGTTCTCGTCGTTGAGTTCGGGCGGCGGATCATTGTTCATATAGCCGCGGTAGAAGGCGCCATGCCATTCGACGAGGCTCTTCTTGCCGTCGTCCTCGGGCGTCACCATGATCGTCGAGGAGTAGTCGTTGACGGGCAGCACCTTCACGTCGACCTTGTCGATACGATATGAATAGCTGTGCTTTTCCGCGCTGTATTTGTAGAGCTCCTCGTCGATCGTCTTGCCGTCGCCGAGGTCAAGCTGGCGCTTTGCGACATCCGGCTGGTTGCCGCCCGTTCCGGTGGTCTTCTTGACGATGGGCAGCCAGCTCATGTCCTGAAAATTGCCGATGACGCTCCAGACCTTGTCCGGCGTCGCATTGATCTCGACGCTTTCGACGACCTTCTGCCGCGTCGGGCCATGCGCGAGCGCCGCAGCCGACAGGCCGGCGGCGAGCGCGGCGCCGACAAAAGCCGATTTCAGGAAAATGCGGGCCATCATCCCCATCCCTTCAGAGTGTTTGGCGCGCACGCCGTCGCGACGACATGCGCGGCGTTTCTATGCGCCCGGGTCTCCTGCACTTTGCGCCGCGGCGGCGCAAGCCCTATGATCCGCAAAACTTCCTGATCGCGGCCGCCGCCGCCGGTCCGCCGCGCCTCGGGGGTCGCGGGGGCGGCGCGCCGCAAATCCGCCCGAGGCCCTCATGCGCACCGAGACCGCCGAACCCGTCCGCCTGAAGGACTATCGCGCGCCCGACTATCTGATCGACACGGTCGACCTCGTCGTGAAGCTGCATCCGACGCGCGCCCGCGTCGTCTCGCGCCTGCGCCTGCGGCCGAACCCGGCCGGCCGGCCCGGCGCGCCGCTGATCCTTGACGGCGACGGGCTCAACGCGCTCAGCGTGCGCCTCGACGGCGAGGCGCCCGAAGTCGGCGCGGCCACGGTCACGCCGCAGCAGCTCGCGCTGTCAGCCCCGCCGCGACGCGCCTTCACGCTCGAGATCGAGACCGAGCTCGACCCCTCCGCCAACACGCGGCTGATGGGGCTCTACAGGTCGGGCTCGGCCTATTGCACCCAATGCGAGCCCGAAGGCTTTCGCCGCATCACCTATTTCCTCGACCGGCCGGACGTGCTCAGCGTCTATTCCGTGCGCATCGAGGCGACGCGCGCCGAGGCGCCCGTGCTGCTCGCCAACGGCAATCCGGTCGAGGCCGGCGACCTGCCGCCCGGCGACGACGGCGCGGCGCGCCACTACGCCGTCTGGCGCGATCCGTTCCCCAAGCCGTCCTATCTGTTCGCGCTGGTCGGCGGCGACCTCGGCGCGATCCATGACGAATTCGCCACCATGTCGGGCCGCAGGGTCGCGCTCGCCATTTACGTCGAGCACGGCAAGGAGGCCGACGCCGCCTACGCCATGGAGTCGCTGAAACGCGCGATGAAATGGGACGAGGACGTGTTCGGCCGCGAATATGACCTCGACGTGTTCAACATCGTCGCCGTGTCGGACTTCAACATGGGCGCGATGGAGAACAAGGGCCTCAACGTCTTCAACGACAAATACGTGCTCGCCTCGCCCAGAACCGCGACCGACGCCGACTACGCCAACATCGAGGCGGTGATCGCGCATGAATATTTCCATAACTGGACCGGCAACCGCGTCACCTGCCGCGACTGGTTCCAGCTCTGCCTCAAGGAAGGGCTGACGGTCTTCCGCGATCATGAGTTCTCGTCGGACATGCGCTCGCGCCCGGTCCACCGCATCGCCGACGTGCGCGCGCTGCGCGCCGCGCAGTTTCCCGAGGACGCAGGCCCGCTCGCGCACAACGTGCGGCCGGAGGTCTACCACGAGATCAACAATTTCTACACGGCGACCATCTACGAGAAAGGCGCCGAGGTCATCCGCATGCTGAAGGTGCTGGTCGGCGACGCGGCTTTCGCGCGGGGCATGGACCTTTATTTCGAGCGCTGCGACGGCTCCGCGGCGACGGTCGAGGATTTCATCGCCTGCTTCGCCGAAACCTCGGGCCGCGACCTGACGCAGTTCTTCCGCTGGTACCAGCAGGCCGGCACGCCGCGTCTGCGCGTCGCGACGAGCTATGACGCGCAGGCCAGAACCTACGCCCTGCGCCTCAGCCAGAGCACGAAGCCGACGCCCGGCCAGGAGCGCAAGCAGCCCTTCGTGATTCCGGCGGCGCTCGGCCTCGTCGGCGAGGCCGGCGACCTGCCGCTCGAAAGCGACGGGGCGACCGCGCGCGAACTCGAAACCGGCGTGTTCGAGCTTTCGACGCCGGAGCGCGAGATCGTCTTCAGGAACGTGCCGGAACGCCCGGCGCTCTCGATCCTGCGCGGGTTTTCGGCGCCGGTGCGCCTCGACTACGCGGCCGACGAAGACGAGCTGCTGCGCCTCATCGCCCGCGACGGCGACAGCTTCAACCGCTGGCAGGCGGCGCAGACCTATGCGAGCCGCCTGCTGACGCGCTCGGTCGCCGACATCGTCGCGGGCCGCGTCCCGCAGGCGGCGGACGAGGGTTTCGTCGCGGCCTTCGCCGCGCTTGTCGAGGACGTCGGCGATCCGGCCTTCGCCGCGCAGATGATCGCGCTTCCAAGCGAGGGCGACATCGCCCGCGACATCGCCGAGAACGTCGATCCTGACGCCGTTCATGCGGCGCGCGAAAGCCTGCGCGCCGCGCTCGGCGCGAAGCTGTCGCCGCAGCTCGCCGCGGCCTATGCGCGGCTCGCGCCGGACGGCCCCTATTCGCCCGACGCCGCCTCGGCCGGGCGGCGCGCGCTGCGCAACGCCGCGCTCGACCTGCTTTGCGCCGGCGATCCCGAGACCGGCGCGCCGCTGGCGCAGCGCCAGTTCGAGACCGCCGACACCATGACCGACGAGCTCGCCGCGCTGTCGGCGCTCGCGCATCTTGGCGGCGCGGCGCGCGAGGCGGCGCTCGACGCCTTCTATGCGCGCCATGCGGCCGAACATCTCGTCATCGACAAATGGTTCGCGCTTCAGGCCTCGATCGCGGAGCCGGGCGCCCTCTCGCGCGTGAAGCGGCTGATGGCGCATCCAGCCTTCTCGCTCGCCAATCCGAATCGCGCGCGCGCGCTCGTCGGCGCCTTTGCGACCGCTAACCCCACCTGCTTCAACGCCGCCGACGGCTCGGGCTTCGACTTCCTCGTCGACACGGTGATCGAGCTCGATCCGAAAAATCCGCAGGTCGCGGCCCGCCTTCTTTCGGCCTTCAAGAGCTGGCGCATGCTGGAGTCCGGGCGCGGCGCGCGGGCGCGCGCGGCGCTCGAGCGCGTCAAGGCGCGCGCCGGGCTTTCGGCCGACGTGCGCGACATCGTCGACCGTTCGCTCGGCTGACCCTGAAAGATCGACAGATGACCGAGACGTTATGGACCGAGGTCGACGCCTATCTCTCCGGCCTTTTCGCGCCTGAGGACGACGCGCTGAAAGACGCCGTGAAGGCGGGCGTCGAGGCCGGGCTGCCGCAGATCCAGGTGGCGCCGAATCAGGGCATGCTGCTCCAGATTCTGGCGCGCGCCGTCGGCGCGAGGCGGATTCTCGAAATCGGCGCGCTCGCCGGCTATAGCGCCATCTGGCTCGCGCGCGCCCTGCCCGACGACGGGCGCCTCGTGACGCTCGAACTCGACCCGAAGCACGCCGCCGTCGCCGCCGAAAACTTCCGGCGCGCGGGGCTCGACGGCCGGATCGACCTGCGCGTCGGGAGCGCGCTCGACGCGCTGCCGCGCCTCGCGGGCGAGGCGCCCTTCGACCTCGCTTTCATCGACGCCGACAAGGAGAACATCCCGGCCTATTTCACGGCCTGCCTCGACCTCATGCGGCCGGGCGGCCTGATCGTGGTCGACAATGTGGTGCGCAGGGGGCTCGTCGCCGATCCCTCGACGGCCGACGCCGCGGCGCAAGGCGTCCGCCGCTTCAACGCGCTCGCGGCGCAGGAAAGGCGCGTCAGCGGAACGACGATTCAGACAGTCGGATCGAAGGGTTACGACGGCTTCGCGCTGTTGTTCGTCAACGCCTGAACGGCCGCGGCCTACTCGGCTCAGTTGTGGACAGTCTGTTGACGGCGTAGCATATGGGCTTATTTTTCCACATCTATTCTTGCATTCCGCGCCGCGGCGAGGACAGCGAGGAAAGTGCGGTTCATGATTTTTCAATCATTTATAAACTAAGCTGACGCAAACCTTTGAAATTTCCCGTCAAGCTCAAAATTTACAGTCTTTGTTAATGTTTTTTCTGGACAAGCCGGCCGCCTCGGAGTCTCATGATTCTCGGCTCGGGGGAGATGCGGCACATTTGCCCCGGCCAGTTTCGAGGGGCACCCATGGCGCGCGCAAATGCAGCCAATGCGTCCGCGCATGCGGACGCATTGCGTAATTTCGCCCGTACGACGGCGGGCGACGCCGCCGGCGAGCGCGCAGCTCCGGCTATCGGACGCGCGGAGATCTGGGTCCGCCGCGCGGTCCCGGGCATGGTGCTGCTGTTCGTCGCGGCGCTCGCCGCCATGACCGTGGCCATGGCGCGCGACGCCCACGAACGCGCGACCGCCGACGCCGTCGCCGATCTCGAACAGCTCGGCTCCCTGCTGTTCCACGATCTGCGCGACATGCAGAAGCGCGCGCCGAAGGCCGACGCGGCGACGCTGCTCGCCGACGCCATGCCCCAGCGCGCGACGGCGCGCGGCCAGCAGGCGCTCGTCGCCGACATGAACGGCGAGATCGTCGCCGCGACGTCCAACCTGCCCCATCCGCCGCAGGGCGCGCTCACCGATTATCTGGGCCCGACCCAGCCGCTCACCATCTTCGCCGAAAAGGCCGGCGTGCTGCGCATCACGCTGCCCGACGGGACCGAGGCGCTCGCCGGCGTGCGCACGCTCAGTCCGCCGCTCGGCCAGATCGCGCTGGTCTATCCGATGCGGGCGGTGCTCGCCGACTGGCGCGCCGCCTCGCTGCGTTCGGGCGTGCTGTTTGGCGCGACCGCGCTGGCGCTGCTGTCGCTCGCCCTCGCCTATTTCTGGCAGGCGTCCCGCGCGCGCGAATCAGACCGCGTCTGCGACCTCGTGCGCGACCGCATCGACACTGCGCTGAGCCGCGGCCGCTGCGGCCTGTGGGACTGGGACCTCGCGCGCGGGCGAATCTACTGGTCCGACTCCATGTATGAGATCCTCGGCCTTTCGCCGGTCGGGAACTATCTGTCCTTCGGCGACGTCAACGCCCGCGTGCATCCGCAGGACGGCGACCTCGCGGCCATCGCCGAAATGGTCACCGCCTCGCGCGCCGAAAGCGTCGACCACGCCTTCCGCATGCAGAACGTGCGCGGCGAATGGGTGTGGCTGCGCGCGCGCGCCGAGCTCGTGCGCGAGCGCGCCGGCTCGACGCCGCATCTCGTCGGCATCTGCGTCGACATCACCGAGCAGAAGACGCTCGCCGAACGCACCGCCACCGCCGACATGCGCCTGCGCGACGCGATCGAGTCGGTGTCCGAGGCCTTCGTGCTGTGGGACGCTGACAACCAGCTCGTGATGTGCAATTCGAAGTTCCAGAAGTTCCACAATCTGACGCCCGACGCGGTCGTCGCCGGGACGCCCTACGCGCGTGTGATGGAGCGCGGCACGGCGCCGACCATCCAGGCCGAGACTGCGCTCGGCCCGCGCGCGCAGGCCGGGGCGCGCACCTATGAGGCCCGCCTCGCCGACGGGCGCTGGCTGCAGATCAACGAGCGCCGCACCAAGGACGGCGGCTATGTCTCGGTCGGCACCGACATCACCGCGCTCAAGCGCCACGAGGAGCAGCTCATGGAGAGCGAGCGGCGGCTGATGGCGACCGTCGCCGACCTGCGCCGCTCGCGCCAGGCGCTCGAAACCAACGCGCAGCAGCTTGCGACGCTGGTCGACCGCTACTTCGAGCAGAAGGCCGAAGCCGAGACGGCGAACCGCGCCAAGTCCGAATTCCTCGCCAACATGAGCCACGAGCTGCGGACGCCGCTCAACGCCATCATCGGCTTCTCGGACATGATGCGGCAACAGGTGTTCGGCCCGCTCGGCTCGGACAAATACGTCGGCTACATGAACGACATCCACCAGTCGGGCGAATATCTGCTCGGCGTCATCTCGGACGTGCTCGACATGTCGCGGCTCGAATCCGGGCGCGTCACCCTGCAGAAGGCCGACTTCGAGGTGGACGAGGCCGTCTCCGGCGCGCTTTCGAGCGTCGAGGCCGCGGCGCGCGAGAAGAACGTCGCCCTCTCGGCCGAAGCGCTTTCCGGCCGCAAGGTCCACGGCGACCGCGACGCGGTGCAGCGCATCCTGTCGATCCTGTTGCGCAACGCCGTCAAGTTCACCCCTTCGGACGGCCGCGTCAGCCTGCGCGCGCGTTTCGTGCAGGGCGCGCTCAACATCTATGTGGAGGACACGGGCGTCGGCATCTCGCAGGCGGCGCTCGCCCGCATCGGCCGCCCGTTCGAGCAGACGGGCGCGGGCCTCGACAACGGCATGAAAGGGTCGGGGCTCGGCCTCGCCATCGCCCGCTCGCTCGTCGACCTGCACGGCGGCTCGATGCGCATCCGCTCGACCGTGGGCGCCGGCACGATCGTGCTCGTGCGCCTGCCGCTCGCGCGCGACGCGCCGATGCAGAAGCTGCTGCACTCCTCCGCCGTCCTCGGCGCCGCCCCGCCGCGCCGCGCCCATTCGCAGAAACCGCCGAAGCTGCGCGCCGCCGCCCGGCACTAGCGCGCGTCCGGATTTCATCGAATCGATGAACGCGCTCGAACATCTTGTTTTTCCGCATTTTCTTGACGTAAAAGTCTGCAACTTCTACTGAAAATGCTCCAGCGCGCGTTCGGATTTCATCGAATCGCGAACACGCTCTAACATCTTGTTTTTCCGCATTTTCTTGACGTAAAAGTCTGCAACTTCTACTGAAAATGCTCCAGCCGCCGGCGCCCCGGCTCAGGACGCTCCGTCCTCCTGTTCTGGAGCCGGCTCCGGCGCGTCGGGATCGCGCTTCAGCACGCCGCGGAAACTCTCGCGCACCTCGCGCCGCGCCTCCTTCAGCGCCGCTTCGAGCGCGCTCAGGGTCGGCGCCTCGCCGGCCGCGGCGAGCCGGCGCTTGACGCCCTCGCTCGCCTTGCGCGGATCGCCGTCCCCGTCGATCGCAAGCCGCATCATCTGCGTGACGTTGGTCATGAGATCATGGCCGCGCAGCAGGGCGGCGCGGCGCTGCGGCGAAATGAGGCCAAGGTCGCCCGCCCTGGCGAGGACGGTCGCCGGCGCGGGATCGATCAGCTCGGGATGACGGGCGGCGTGGCGCAGCACCAGATATTGCGCGCAGAACTCCACGTCGATCAGCCCGCCCGCCGCGAGCTTCAGGTCCCACGGCTCCTTGTCTCCCTTCACCCTGGCGATCAGGCGGCGCATCTCGACGACTTCGCGCGCGAGCCGGTCGTCGCGCTCGCGACGCAGCACCGAGCGGATCACCTCCCCGATCTCGACCCTGAGGCCCGGGTCGCCGGCGATCGTCCGGGCGCGCGTCAGCGCCATATGCTCCCACGGCTCGGCGCTTTCGGTCTGATACTGGACGAAGCTCGCGAACTGCGTCGCGACCGGTCCCTGGCGGCCCGACGGACGCAGCCGCATGTCGACCTGGTAAAGCTCGCCGCGCCGCGTCGCCGAGGTGAGCGCGGCGACAAGGCGCTGCGTCATGCGGGTGTAGTACTGGCCGGCGTGGAGTTTCTTCGGGCCGTCCGACTCCGGGTTCTCGCGGTCGAAGTCGTAGATCAGCATCAGGTCGAGATCGGAGGCCGCCGTCATCTCGCGCGAGCCGAGCTTGCCGAGGCCGACGACGGCGACGCGCCCGCCCGGGACGCGGCCATGGTCGGCCGCGAACATGCGCTCGATGAAGGCGAGCGAGGCGGCGACGATGGCCTCGGCCAGCGCCGAATAGGCGCGGCCCGCCTCCCGCGGCGCAATAGCCTCCGACAGAAGCTTGAGGCCGATGTGAAAATTCTCCTCGCGCGCGAAATCGCGCAGCGCGTCGAGGAACACCTCGAAGACGTCGGCGCGCGCGACGAGCTGCAGCGCGCGCTCGCCATAGGCGCTCTCGTCGATCGGCGCGTCGAGCACATGCGGATCGACCGTCGCGTCGAGGATGTGCGGATGGGCGGCGATCATCCGCGCAAGCCGCGGCGCGCCGCCGAGAATGTCGGCGAACAGCTCGCAGATGCGCGGGTTGGACTTGAGCAGAGAGAACAGCTCGACCGCGCCCGGCATGCGCGACAGCGCCTGGTCGAGCCCCGCGAGCGCGGCGTCGGGCTCGCCCGAATTGGCGAAGGCCTGCAACAGGCCGGGCACGAGTTCGGTGAGCACTTCGCGCGCGCGCGCCGTGCGCACCGCCGGCCGCCGGCCGAAATGCCAGCCGCGGATGGTTTCGAGCGCCAGCGCCGGATCCCTGAAGCCGAGCCGCGTCAGGGTCTCGATCGTTTCGGGGTCGGGCTCGGAGCCGGCGAAGACGAGGCTGCCGGCGTCGGCGTCGAGCGAAGGCGCGTGCTCGAACAGGCGCGCGTAATGATGCGAGACGCGGCCCATGTGGCGCATCATATGAGCGTCGAAATCCTCGCGTGTCGCAAAGCCGCAGAATCTGGCGAAGCGTTCGAGCTCGGCCTCGTCCTCGGGCAGGCGCTGGGTCTGCTCGTCGGCGACCATCTGGATGCGGTGCTCGACTTCACGCAGGACCATATAGGCGGCGGACAGATCCTCCACCGCGTCTGGCGTCACCCAGCGCTCGGCGCCAAGCTCGGCCAGCATGTCGAGGGTGCGCGAGCCGCGCAGGGCGGTCCGCTTGCCGCCGAAGATCAATTGCTGCGTCTGGACGAAGAATTCGATCTCGCGGATGCCGCCGCGCCCGAGCTTCACGTCATGGCCCGGCACGGTCACTTCGGCGTGGCCGCGCACGGCGTGGATCTGCCGCTTCATGGCGTGGATGTCGGCGAGCGCGGCGTAGTCGAAATAGCGCCGCCACACGAAGGGCGCGAGCGCCGCCAGGAAGGCGCGGCCGAGCGCGACGTCGCCGGCCATCGGACGCGCCTTGATATAGGCCGCGCGCTCCCAGTTCTGGCCGAGCATCTCGTAATAGCTCATCGCCGCCGACAGCGAGATGGCGACGGCGGTCGAGCCGGGGTCGGGCCGCAGGCGCAGGTCGACGCGCAGCACGTAGGAGTCGACGGTCGTCTCCTGCAAAAGCTTCACGATGCGCTTGGCGATCCGCACATAGACGGCGGCGGGCTCGGCCTTCAGCGCCGGCGCCGCGGATTCATAGAAGACGACGAGATCGACGTCGCTCGAATAGTTGAGCTCGTTCGCGCCAAGCTTGCCGAGCGCGAGCACGACGAGGCCGCAGCCCTCCTCCGGCGCGTCGAGCGAGGCGAGCGCGAGCCTGCCCGCGTGATGCGCCTCGCGCAGCAGGAAGCGCAGCGCGGCCCTGACGAAGACGTCGGCCGCGCGCGAGAGCATGGCGGTGGCCCTGACCACGTCCGCGACGCCGCCGAGATCGGCGAGCGCGATCAGCAGCGCGCTCTCCTGCTTGGCCTTGCGCAGCGCGCGCATCGCCGTCGCTTCGTCCTGCGTCGCGTCGATCGCCGCGTCGAGCCGGGCGCACAGCGCGTCGAGGCAGTCGTCGGGGTCCATGGCGAGGCAGCGCGCGAGCCGCGCCGGATCGAGCGCGGCGAGGCGCCACAGGAACGGCGAATGATCGGCGATCCCTTCGAGCAGCGCGCGCGCCGCGGGGCGCGCGGCGATCTCGCCAAGCGCCTGCGCGCCCTCCGCCGCGAGCAGCTCGTCGACGCGTTCGCGCGCCCGCCGCGCGTCGGCGACGACGGGCGCCCGGACGAGGCGCGCGAACAGCGGGCCGGAGGCTGCGGCGCTCACGCCGCGGCCTCCGGCGGCGGCGCGACGGCGCGCGGCGGCGCCTCCCGCGCGGGCGCCGCAGGCAGGCGCAGCACGACGCGCAGGCCCGGCGTATTGTCCTCGAGCCGCAGCGCGCCCCTGTGCAGGCGCGCGACCGCGGCCGCGAGCGACAGGCCGAGGCCAGAGCCCGGACGCGAGCGCGAATTTTCAAGACGCACGAAACGGTCGAGCACGCGGTCGCGGTCGGCCTCGGGCACGCCCGGCCCATGGTCGGCGACGGAGATTTCGACCGCGCCGCCGACGCGCCGCGCGGCGAGTTCGACGCGGCGCGGCGCGGGCGCCGCCTCGCCCGTCGCCTCCGTCTCCGGGGCGGGCGCCGCGCCATATTTCAGGGCGTTGTCGACGAGATTGACCACGGCCTGTCCAATCAGTTCGCGGCTGCCGCGCACGATGAGGCCCGGGGCGACGTCGAGGCCAAGCGTCAGGCCCTGATCCTCGACCGCGGGCTCATAGAGCTCGCCGACGTCGGCGACCAGCGCGCCCGCGTCGAAATCCGTCGCGCCTTCGGGCGGCGAGCCCGCCTCGGCGCGCGCGATCTTCAGGAGCGCGTCGAAAATCTGGATCAGGCGGTCGGATTCGTCGATCACCTTTTCGAGCGCCTCGCGATAGTCGTCGGAGGTCCGGCTGAACCGCAGCGCCGTCTCGGCCCGGCCGCGCAGGCGGGTGAGCGGCGTCTTGAGGTCATGCGCGATATTGTCCGTGACCTGCTTCAGCCCGGTCATGAGCAGCGCGATGCGGTCGAGCATGGCGTTGAGGTTGACGACGAGCCGGTCGAGCTCGTCGCCGGTGCCGGCGACGGGCAGCCGGCCGGAAAGATCGCCGATCACGATGGCGTGCGCCCGTTCGGTGATGGCGTCGACGCGGGTCAGCACGCGGCGCGCCACCCACAGCCCGCCGAGCGCGCCGATGGCGACGAGCCACAGCAGCGAGGCGAACAGCGCGTCGCGCAGGATGTTGCGCAGGCTCTCGCCTTCTTCAAGGTCATGGCCGACGACGAGGCGGAAGCCGCCCGGAAGCTGGAAGATGCGGGCGAGCGCGTGGCGCCTGCGCCCCGGCTCGGCGCCCGCCGGCTCGTAGGAGGTCTCGACGAGGCCCTGGCGGTCGAGGATTTCGGGCGGCAGCTTGGCGATGTTGCCGACGATCGGCTCGCCGGCCTTGGTGGTGAGGAGATAAAGGTCCGCGCCCGGCCGCTGGATGCGGTTCTCGACGCTCTCGGCGAGGCGGCGGATGCCGCCCTGCGCATATTGCTCCGAAAGGCCCGAGATGTCGGCCTCGACCGTATTGGCGATCTGCTGGTCGATCAGCATCTTCACATTGTCGCCGACGCTCGACAGCACGAGGCCCGCGCCGATCGAAGTGATCAGCAGAAACGCCAGCGTCACCTTGAAGACGGTCGTGCGGAACAGCTTAACGAAGGCCGTCACGGATCATGTATCCTGCGCCGCGCACGGTCTGCAGCAACGGCGGCTCGAAGCCCTTGTCGATCTTGCCGCGCAACCGCGAGATATGGACGTCGATCACATTGGTCTGCGGGTCGAAGTGATAGTCCCAGACGTTTTCGAGCAGCATGGTGCGCGTCACCACCTGCCCGGCGTGACGCATGAGATATTCGAGCAGGCGGAATTCGCGCGGCTGGAGCTGGATCTCCCTGCCCTCGCGCGTGACCTTGTGCGCCAGCCGGTCGAGTTCGAGACCGCCGACGCGATAGATCGTGTCCTCGCCGCCGCCGGTCTGCTTGCGCCGCGCCAGCGCCTCGACGCGGGCGAGCAGCTCAGAGAAGGCGTAGGGCTTGGCGAGATAGTCGTCGCCGCCGGCGCGCAGGCCCTTGACGCGGTCGTCGACCTGGCCGAGCGCCGACAGGATCAGAACCGGGATGAAGATCTTCTGCGAGCGCAGATTGCCGATCAGGGAGAGCCCGTCGAGCTTCGGCAGCATGCGGTCGACGATGAGGACGTCATAGTCCTCCTCGCGCGCGCGGACGTAGCCCTCGAGCCCGTCGCCGACGTGGTCGGCCACATGGCCCGCCTCCCGAAACGCCTTGGCCATGTAGTTGGCCGCTTCCGAATCATCTTCGACGATGAGTATGCGCATATTTGCATGATACGCTTTTTTGGCCCCGGGAAAGCGGCCGACGGCGGGGCTTTGGCGCGAAATGCGGCGGGCCGGGAGTTTCCTCCCGGCCCGCGTCTCGAGCCTGACCGCCGGCGGGGCGTCCGGCGGCTGGGCTCAATCCGTGCGCGAAGCGTCAGGACGCCGGATTGACGGCGACGGCGACGAAACGGGCGCCTTCGGCGTTCTTGACGCGCAGCAGCACGGCCTTGCGGCCTTCCTTCTTGGCGTCGGCGAGGACCGAGGCGATGTCTGAAGGCTTCGCCACGGTCTTGCCGCCGGCTTCGAGAATCACGTCGCCGACCCTCACGCCCTTCTGGCCGGCCGGGCCGTCCGGATCGACGTCGGCGACGACCACGCCCTCGCCGCCCGCGCCCTGCACGCTCGCCGCCGGGGCGAGCTTGAGGCCGAGGCCGGCGAGCGCCGAATTCTCGGTCATGCCGGTCGCCTTGTTGCTCGCCTCGCGATCGTCGGGCAGCGAGCCGAGCTTGACCGAAACGGTCTTCTCGGAGCCGCCGCGCCAGTAGAGCAGCTCGGCCTTCGCGCCCGGCCCGATCGCCGCGACGCGCTTTGCGAGATCGCGCGGCCCGTCGATGCGTTCGCCGTTGACGCCGAGGATCACGTCGCCCGACTTGATGCCGGCTTCGGCGGCCGGCGCATTGGCCTGGGCGTCGGCGACAAGCGCGCCCTTGGCGGCCTTGAGGCCGAGGCTGTCGGCGACCTCGTCGGTCACCGGCTGGATCTGCACGCCGATCCAGCCGCGCGACACCGACCCCTTGTCCTTGAGCGTCGAGACGATGGTCTGCGCGGTTTCGGCCGGAATGGCGAAGCCGATGCCGACGCTGCCGCCGGACGGCGAGAAGATCGCCGTGTTGACGCCGACGACCTCGCCCTGCGAGTTGAAGGCCGGGCCGCCCGAATTGCCGCGGTTCACCGGGGCGTCGATCTGCAGGAAGTCGTCATAGGGGCCGGCGCCGATGTCGCGGCCGCGCGCCGAGACGATGCCCGCCGTCACCGTGCCGCCGAGGCCGAACGGATTGCCGACCGCGATCACCCAGTCGCCGACGCGGGGCGTGGCGCCTGCGAACTTCACATGCGGATAGGTCCCGGGCTCCTTGATCTTGAGCAGCGCAAGGTCGGTCTTCTTGTCGGTTCCGACCACCGTCGCATGCAGGGTCTTGCCGTCGTCGGTGGTGAGCGTGACGTCGCTCGCCTTTTCGACGACGTGGTTGTTGGTGACGACATAGCCGTCGGGCGAGATGATGAAGCCCGAGCCCTGCGCCTGCGCCTGCTGGTGCGGGCGCCCCTGCTGGCCGAACGGGCCGCCGGGGCCGCCGGGGCCGCCCGGCTGGCCGAAGCGGCGGAAGAAGCGCTCGAGCGGATCGCCGGGCTCAAGGCGCGGGATGCGGCCGCGCGGCGCGGCGTCTTCGTCATCCTCGTCGTCCGAGGCGTTGGCGATCTTGACCTTGACCGAGACCACCGCGTCGCGGACATGGTCGACGACGTCGGCGAAGGACGTCGGATGAGCGGAGGCGGTCAGCGCGGGCGCGGCGGTTTCGGCGACCGCGACGGGCGCGCCGACGAAGGAGCCCGCGACCGAGCCCGTCACGACGGCCGCGGCGACGGCGCCGAGCAGCGCGGCGCGCAGCGGAGACTTGGTCGGGCGCGAGGCGGCGGGGCGGTCAGTTCCGGCGGACTGGTGGGAAGCCATGCTTTTGCTCTCCATAAAGCTGCGCGACATGCGGACTGCTTGGATCGACCGGCGCTCACGGGCCGGACAGGGTATGACCGCGTTATGCAAGGGCGCGGCTTACGCCTGTGTTTCGGCGGCGTGAAACTTCGGAAAGGTTGCCGCGCCGGCCGGCGTCGGGCGGCGTGGACGACCGCGCGGGAAAGCCGCGCGCGGGCCGCACGCAAAGATTTGGGTCGATCTCGGCGAAAGCAAGGGCGCCCGCGGCCGCCTCGTTCAGAAGCGGTCGTCGGGGAAGCCGCCGCGCGGCGCGGACTGGGGAATGTCGCCCGGCGGCAGGGGCGCGTCGAACGGGTCGGCGGCGGGCGCCTGCCGGCGCTGGCGGCGCGGCTGCTGTTGCGGCGGCGGCGCGCCCGGCGCCTCGAAGCCCGGCGGCGGGCCGACCTCGACCGGACCCTCCCCGCCCCGCTGGTCGCGAAGGGCGGGATCGGCGGCGAAGGGGTCGATCGGCGCCGGCGTCTGCGGCTGCACGCGGCGGGGCTTGGTCTTTTTGGGCTCGGGCGCGGGCTGCGGCGCGGCGCTCTGGGGCGTCGGCGGCGTCTGCGCGCCCGGCGCGTCGGGGCTTGGCGTCGTCTCCTTGCCGCCGCGGCAGTCGGTCAGCCAGACGTCATAGATCGGGTGTTCGACGCCATGCAGGCCCGGGCTCGCCGCAAACATCCAGCCGGAAAAAATCCGCTTGTACTGATTCTTGGCGTCGACCTCGTCGACTTCGAGAAAGGCGATCGTCTGCGGCGTCTCGGTCGCCGGCCGCGTGTAGCAGGCGCGCGGCGTGAGCTGGAGCGTGCCAAACTGCACGGTCTCGTCGATGGCGACCTCAAAGGAGATGATGCGGCCGGTGATCTTGTCGAGCCCGGAGAAGACGGCGACCGGATGGGCGATCCGGTCCGCGCGCGCCGCGCCGCCGAGCGCGAGCAGGCCGAGCGCGCCGACGAGGGCGGACAGGACGCCCCGGCGCGGACGAAAGCGCATGCGCAGGCTCCTAGCCTTCAGGGCTCCACGCCTCATAGTCGCCCGTGGCGTGCGGCCGGGCGTTGGCGCGCAGCGTCGATCCCGGCGGGCGCCAGGCCTCGGGCGTGCCCGTGAGGTTCGGCAAATGCGGAAGCTGCCACTCGCGCGGCGTGTAATTTTCTTCGGTCGGGGGGGTCGCGACCGTGTGGTGCAGCCAGCCGTACCAGCCGGGCGGCGTCATCGAGCCTTCGGCGTAGCCCTTGTAGATCACCCAGCGGCGCTCGAAGCCGAGCGCCGGGTCGATCTTTTTCGAGCGGTAATAGCGGTTTCCGAACTCGTCCTCGCCGACGGGGACGCCATGCAGCGCCGTATGAACCCAGGTGTTGAGGGTCTGTCCGTTCCACCAGGTGAACATCATCAGGAGATATTTCATCGACGCCGGGCCTTGTGCGGCCAAGCCTTGGCTTGGCGGAAACGGACTTCGCGGAAACGGGCTTCGCGGAAACGAAACGGCGGCGCGCGGCTTCGCCCGAACGGGCGCTCCAAGCGTCAAGGCGGCTTTATGGCCAAGCGGAGGCGCGCTGTCCAGTCCGGCGCCGGCGATCAGCCGCGCGCGCCGATTCACCACGCGCTGTGCGAATCGGTGGCAACCTCGAAATCTCGCGAGTCAAGACTCGACTCTTAAGGAAATAGGGAGAAACTACCCCACATATAGAAGATGCCGCCGATAGCGGCCACAAGATGTAGCTCAGCTTTAGGATATCGCTCATGCAGATCGCACGCCGTTACACGAAACAAGGAGAGTCGGCCTACGCCGGCGTCGAATTTCGTCCGGCGACCAGCGAGATCCGCAATCCCGACGGCTCGGTGGTGTTCCGGCTTGAAGGCGTCGACGTGCCGGCCGGCTGGAGCCAGGTCGCGGCCGACGTGCTGGCGCAGAAATATTTCCGCAAGGCCGGCGTGCCGGCGCGGCTGAAAAGGATAGAGGAAAACGGCGTTCCGTCGTTCCTTTGGCGCTCCGTCGCCGACGAGGAGGCGCTCGCCGCCCTGCCCGAGGCCGAACGCCTCGGCTCCGAGATTTCGGCGCGTCAGGTGTTCGACCGTCTCGCCGGAACCTGGACCTATTGGGGCTGGAAGGGCGGCTATTTCGATTCGGAGGCGGACGCCTCGGCCTTCTTCGACGAGTTGCGCCATATGCTGGCGAGGCAGGTCGCCGCGCCCAATTCGCCGCAATGGTTCAACACCGGCCTCCACTGGGCCTATGGAATCGACGGGCCGGGACAGGGCCATTTCTACGTCGACCCCTTCACGAAAGAGCTCGTCGCCTCGGCCTCGGCCTATGAGCATCCCCAGCCGCACGCCTGCTTCATCCAGTCGGTCGCCGACGACCTCGTCAACGAGGGCGGCATCATGGACCTCTGGGTGCGCGAGGCGCGCCTGTTCAAATATGGCTCGGGCACCGGCTCCAATTTCTCCAAGCTGCGCGGCGAGAACGAGAAGCTTTCGGGCGGCGGCAAATCGTCCGGCCTGATGTCGTTCCTGAAGATCGGCGACCGCGCGGCCGGCGCGATCAAGTCGGGCGGCACGACGCGCCGCGCCGCCAAGATGGTCGTCGTCGACGCCGACCACCCGGACATCGAGGATTACATCGACTGGAAGGCGCGCGAGGAAAGCAAGGTCGCGGCCCTCGTCGCCGGCTCGAAGGCGCTGCGCAAGGCGCTCAAGGCCGTCGTGCGCGCCTGCGTCAATTGCGACGGCCCCGGCGACGACTGCTTCAACCCCGAGAAGAACCCCGCGCTCAAGAAGGAGATCCGGCTCGCGCGGCGCGCCTTCGTGCCCGACGCCTCGATCAGGAAGGCGATCCAGCTCGCGCGCCAGGGCCTGACCGACATCGAGGTCGAGACGTTTTCGACCGACTGGGACAAGGAGGCCTATCTCACCGTCTCGGGCCAGAACTCCAACAATTCGGTGCGCCTCGCCGACGCATTCCTGCGCGCCGTCGAGGACGACGGCGACTGGCGCCTCACGCGCCGGCTCGACGGCAAGACGCACAAGACGCTGAAGGCGCGCGCCCTGTGGGAAAAGATCGGGCAGGCGGCCTGGGCCTCGGCCGACCCGGGCCTCCAGTTCCACACCACCATCAACGACTGGCACACCTGCCCCGCCGCCGGGCCGATCGTGGCCTCGAATCCGTGCTCGGAATACATGTTCCTCGACGACACGGCCTGCAATCTCGCCTCGCTGAACCTGTTGCAGTTCCGCGACGCGGCGAGCGGCGCGATCGACGTCGAAGCCTTCGAGCACGCCTGCCGGCTGTGGACGGTCGCGCTCGAAATCTCGGTCATGATGGCGCAGTTTCCCTCGAAGGAGATCGCGCTCAACTCCTATAAATACCGCACGCTCGGGCTCGGCTTCGCCAACATCGGCGGCCTTTTGATGTCGGCCGGCGTGCCCTATGACAGCGCCGGGGGCCGCGCGCTCTGCGCCGCCTTCTCGGCGCTTCTGACGGGCGCGGCCTATGCCGCCTCGGCCGAAATGGCGCGCGAGCTCGGCCCCTTCCCCGGCCACGCCGAAAACGCCGCCTCGATGCTGCGCGTGATCCGCAACCACAAGCGCGCGGCCGAAGGCGAGACGTCCGGCTATGAAAGCCTCTCCGTGGCGCCCGTGCCGCTCGACGCCGCCTCGCTTCCCGCGTTCGGGCGCACGCTCGGCGAGCGCGCGGCGGCGGCGTGGTCCGAGGCCCATGCGCTCGGCCAGGCGCATGGCTTCCGCAACGCGCAGGTCTCGGTCGTCGCGCCGACCGGCACCATCGGCCTCGTGATGGACTGCGACACCACCGGCATCGAGCCCGACTTCGCGCTGGTGAAGTTCAAGAAGCTCGCCGGCGGCGGCTATTTCAAGATCATCAACCGCGCCGTGCCCGAGGGCCTGCGCGCGCTCGGCTATCCGCAGGCGCAGATCGACGAGATCATCGACTACGCCGTCGGCCGCGCCACGCTGAAAGGCGCGCCCGGCGTCAACCCCGAAACGCTGAAGGCGAAGGGCTTCACGCCCGAAAAGCTCGACCTTCTTGAAGGCGCGCTCAGGAGCGCCTTCGACATCCGCTTCGTGTTCAACAAATGGACGCTCGGCGAAGACTTCCTGACCGGAACGCTCAAGGTCCCGGCCGAGAGGCTCGACGACGCCAGCTTCAGCCTGCTCGCCCATCTCGGCTTCACGAAAGCCGAGGTCGAGGCCGCCAACGCCTTTGTCTGCGGCGCGATGACGGTCGAGGGCGCGCCATATCTGCGGCCCGAACATTACGGCGTGTTCGACTGCGCCTCGCCCTGCGGGCGCGTGGGCCGGCGCTTTCTTTCGGCGCAAAGCCACATCCGCATGATGGCGGGCTCGCAGCCCTTCATCTCGGGCGCGATCTCGAAAACCATCAACATGCCGAACGAGGCCAGCGTCGAGGACTGCAAGAACGCCTATATGCTGTCGTGGCGGCTGGGGCTGAAAGCCAACGCGCTCTACCGCGACGGCTCGAAGCTGTCGCAGCCCCTGAACAGCCAGCTCATCGAGGCCGACGACGACGAAGCGGATGACGCGGTCGAGGCGCTGATCGCCGCGAACGCCCCGGCGCGGGCGGCGAGCGTCGCCGAAAAGATCGTCGAGCGCGTGGTGGAGCGCGTCGAGCGCCTGCGCGAGCGCGAGCGCCTGCCCGACCGGCGCAAGGGCTATACGCAGAAGGCCGTGGTCGGCGGCCATAAAGTCTATCTGCGCACCGGCGAATATTCCGACGGACGGCTCGGCGAGATCTTCATCGACATGCACAAGGAGGGCGCGGCCTTCCGCTCGCTGATGAACAATTTCGCCATCGCCATCTCGGTCGGCCTGCAATATGGCGTGCCGCTGGACGAATATGTCGAGGCCTTCACCTTCACCCGCTTCGAGCCGGCGGGCTTCGTGCAGGGCAATGACGCGATCAAGAACGCGACCTCGATCCTCGACTACATCTTCCGCGAGCTGGCCATCTCCTATCTCGGCCGCAACGACCTCGCCCACATCGACCCCTCCGACATCGGCCATGACGTGCTGGGCAAGGGCGAGGCGCAGGGCAAGGACCCGAAAGCCGTTCAGGGAGATGCGCCGCAGGCGGCGCGCCTGATCTCGAGCGGCTTCGTGCGCGCCAAGGGCGACAAGCTGACGCTGGTGGCGGGCAACGCCGCCGTGGCGCTGAAGGACGACGCCGGCCTTGAGGCCGCGACGCTCGAAGCGGGCTTCGCCGCGCTCGACTGGTCAGCCCCGGCCGACGCCGCCCTCGCCGAAAAGCGCAGCCAGGCACGCATGAAAGGGTACACGGGCGAAGCCTGCGGCGAATGCGGGAATTTCACGCTGGTGCGCAATGGGACCTGTTTGAAGTGCGACACGTGTGGCGCGACGACGGGGTGCAGTTGAAACCCACTTCACAAAAAACAAATTTTGCTTCCCAAAAATAGGCGATGTAATGTCAACCCAGATATCCTTATTTAATCATAAAGGCGGCGTAAGCAAAACAACTACGGCTTTTAATTTGGGCTGGATGCTTGCATCAAAAGGAAAACGTATACTTTTAGTAGATTGCGATCCCCAGTGCAATCTTACCGGAATGTTCCTCGGGTTCACAGGCATGGACGAATTCGATTCGATATATAATCAAGCCGGGATCAGAAACATCCGTGATGGATTAGCTCCGGCATTTGAATCTAAGCCGGTTCCCTTAGAACCGGTTATATGCGAGACGATGAAAGGTCAAAGCAACCTATTCCTGTTGCCAGGACACATTGGCTTGGCCGAATACGAAACAACCTTAGGTATCGCCCAAGAGCTTTCTGGATCGCTTGTAACACTTCAGAATCTTCCTGGATCTCTGCATTATCTATTTGATATAACGGCAACAAAGTATAATATAGATATAGTAATAGTTGATATGAGCCCGAGTTTAGGGCCAATTAATCAAAATTTGCTGGCAACGAGCGATTTTTTTATCGTCCCGATGGCTCCAGATTATTTCTCTGTCATGGCTACAGAATCACTTTCTAAAGTGCTTCCGAAATGGAAAGAATGGGCAAATACAGCTAAGTATAATAAGGTGTTGCAAGCAGCGACTTATCCGCTCCCGCAATGTAATCCGCGATTTTTAGGTACAATCCTTCAGCGCTATCGTGTGAGGGAAGGAAACACTCCGTCTACAGCATTTCAAAGATGGATTGAAAAGGTTGAAAACAAGGTCGAAACTGTACTCTTGCCAGTTCTTAAAGAAAACAGCATGCTTCTGCCAGAAACTGCGTATACAGCCGCCAAAATGGGTATCGGTGGAACTATTGCGCAGCTTGGCGAGTTCAACGGATTAATTGCGCAATCGCAAAAACACAAGCAGCCTGTTTTTAACCTAACAGACGAGCAACTTGAACAAACAGGAATTGTTCTAGAACGTACAAAAAAATCTATGCGCAAGTTCAACACGCTTTTTTCTGATGCAGCCACAAAGGTGCTTACGTTGGTCGACAATGCGTAGCGCGATCGAGCAGCTAAAAATAAATATTAGTAGAGTTAGACATCTTGGCGGATTATTTGATGTGTTTAGTCTGAAAACAACGAAAGCTATAGATGCTACTGACATTTTACGTGCGCAATATGTACTTTCTGTTAGCGCACTTGACCAATATATTCATGAGATAACTCGCATAGGAATGCTCGAGATATTTGACGAAATTAGGCCAAGCTGCAAGCGGTTTTCTAATTTTAGAGTGTCGTTAGAATTTTTAAACAATGATAAAAGCGGAACACCACTTCGCTCAAGGCTTGAGGCGGAAATTAGAAACCAACATAGTTATAAATCTTTTCAGCACCCCGACAAGATTGCGGATGCTGTCCGATTATTTAGCGATGTAAGTCTGTGGGCAGCAGTAGCGAAACGGATGGGGCACAACGAGAAAGACATAAAAGCGAGAATGATACTTATTGTAGAAAGACGCAACAAAATTGCACATGAAGCTGACCTGGATCCGACATACCCTAACACCAGATGGCCAATATCTAGCAAAATGGTATCTGACGTTGCAGAATTTATAGAAACCGTTTCGGAACATATTTTTGCAGAACTCGATCAAAATAGATAATCTTCTGCCTATTAAGCGGAGTCGTTTTATATATGAAGCTCGGTCGTGGCGGCGACGAAAGGCGTTGATTGACCGCGCCAACGCGGTGCAGAACATGATGTAGGCGAAGGCGATGCCCACGAGACGCCCGCCGTTGTCGCCGCGTCGCTGGTCGACGTCCTACACCACATGTTTGACCAGTCGCTCAAACAGGCGACGAGCGGAGACAAGGCATGGCTGAAATCGAACAAATCGAAATGGACCGCCACCGCGCCCAGCTCGCTTCCGACGTCAAAGCCCTCGTCGAGAAATATCGCGCGATCTTCGACTAGGACGTGCCCGACATTGACCAGGGCGCGGCCGACCGGCTGATCCTCGCCGAAATCAGGACCGCGCTCGACGCTGTCGAGACCGAGATTGCGCCGAAGGGCTGAGAATCCTCATCCTGAGGAGCCGCCAAAGGCAGCGTCTCGAAGGATGCGGCGGCGCGCGCTCCGGCCCGCACGGTTCGAGACGGGCTCTTCGAGCCCTCCTCACCATGAGGGCCTTTGGGAAGACAGGTTTCAGACCGTCTGAGCGCCCCCTTTCCGAATCGCCCGCGCGACCGGTCGCATCGTCGCATGTCCGACGCTTCCCTCTCCATCCTGCGCGAATTACGCTCCGACCGCGCGCTCGGGCGAGGCGCACGGCGGCGCAAAAGCAGTTTCGCGCGCTGGCGTGAGCCTCTATAGCCGAAGCGTGACAGTCGCGCGCCGTCCGGCGCCTCCATGGCGGCCCTGACCCATGCCCTTTCCCTTATCGCTGTTCGCTTCGCTCGCCGAATCCAGCCTCGGCCTGCTCGCCCTCGTCCTGTTCGCCTGCCTCGCCGCCGCCGCCGAGGCCGGTTTTCATATCGGCCGCCGGCAGGCGCGCCGCCATCCCGACCACAAGACGCGCGAAGGCGTCGGCACGCTGGTGTCCGGCATGCTCGGCCTTGTCGCCTTCTCGCTCGGCGTCACGCTCAGCATCGCGCAGAGCCGGCACGAGTCGCGCCGCGTCGAGGTGGTGCAGGAGGCGAACAGCATCGGCACGGCGTGGCTGCGCGCGAAACTCGTCGGCGGCGAGGCCGGCGAGGCGATCGCCGCCGCGGTCGAAGACTACGCGCGCGTGCGGCTCGACTATACGAGGCTCGATCAGGGCGGCGACGAACGTGCTCTGATCGCCCGCGCCGGCGCGATGCAAAACGCGATGTGGGCGCAGGCGACGCAGATCGCGCGCGCGACGCCGACCGCCGTCGCGGCGTCGCTGGTCGGCGCCCTGAACGACATGTTCGACCAGTCGCTCACGCAGCGCGCGGCCTTCGAGAGCCGCGTGCCCCATGTGCTCAACGCCATGCTGCTGTGCGGCTCGATGCTGGCGCTCGGCGCGCTCGGCTTCCAGTTCGGCCTCGGGGGCTCGCGGCCGCTGACGCTCGGAACGCTGCTGCTTTCGATGTGGGTCGGCGCGATGGTGGTGATCGTCGACTTCAACCGGCCCCGGCTCGGCTTCATGCGCGTCGACGCGTCGCCGCTGGTCTGGACCATCGAGGGATTTTCGAGCCCGCCCGCCGCCCGCTGAAGCGACATTTTGACGGAACGGCGCGCGCCCGATCGACCCGCGGGCCTCCTGTTTCAGGAAACGGCGGCGGCCGCGGTCAAACATATTGAAGTGGGTCGCTGTCGCGCAAACGCGCCAGCGACGTCAAAGCCCTCGTCGGCCGTCACCGCTTCGCCAGTCCATGGCGCGCAATGGGCGCGGGGCTTCGGACGCCAGACGCCGATCGAAAAGCTTGGCCTGACGGCCGAGACGACGCACACATGCTGGGCCGCCGGCGCCATGACCTTTGATCGGTCGTAGCGCCGCCGCGTCGTCATGGGCTCGTTTCTGAGGCTTCCCGTTTGAAGGCCTCAAATCGCCTCAAAGATAAAACCACAAGATAATCAATGAGATTTTATCCTAAGGCGCGCCCCGTCGCCCCATCATCCCCATGACCAGCGTCACGAGGAAGATCACCAGAAAGACGAAGAACAGAATCCGCGCGACGTCGGCGGCGCCGGCCGAAATGCCGGTGAAGCCGAACAGCGCCGCGACCAGCGAAACGACCAGAAAAATAAGCGCCCATCTTAGCATGAGCCGTCTCCTTCGCGCCTGAGGCCGGGCCCTGCGCCCGCGTCGCGCCTTGAACGGCGAAGCCCCGTCCGCGTTCCGCGCCAGAAGCTCCGGCCGCGCGATTCATGACGCCGCCGGGACCGCCAAGCCCGTCCGCGCCGCGCCGGGACGTGCGCCGGACCATGTCACGACGCGGTCTTAACCTTTCATTAGGCGTGTGGCGGCTTTTTGCTGGCGCGGGCGTTTGCAGGCGCTAGGAAAGGCGCGAAAGCAGGTTCTGACCGGGCTGGGTCATCCGGGCGCAGAACAGGCCCAACCTCATGATTCTGGAGCGTTTTCAGCCAGGCGCCGCGGTTCGGCCGAAAAACGCTCCTGACGCTGGCCCGGTCTTTACTCGATAATTTCTATCAACTAATCTCGTCCAGAGGCGAGCGGCCAGACCCGCCCGCCACGCTTGAAATTCTTCCATACTGCACAAATCTCTTGCAAACAGGCGCCAAAACGCCTCCTTTGCAGTCTTCCGCCCCAACCTCCGGATGCGCCCCATGGCATTGACGACGCAAGGCGAAACGCTGGGTCTCTTCCCCGAAACCATCACTGTCTCCTCACGGGTCATGATCAGGGAGCGCAAGCCGGCGCGGCAGATCAAAGAGGCCCAGGCCGAAGCCCAAAAGCCGGCGGCGGTCGGCGCCCGCGAGACGCGCCTTGCCCCCGCGTCCCTCCCGGCCCGTCGCGGCCCCGCCCATTTCTGACCAAATCTTCCGCGCCTTGCGCTTCGCCGCCGCGCCCGCGCAAGCGCCCGGGCGCCTCCTGAGGAGACGCCCATGAGCCAGGACCTGAAACCGGAAACGCTCGCCCTCCACGCCGGATGGCGCGCCGACCCCGCGACCGGCGCGGTCGCCGTGCCGATCTACCAGACCACCTCCTACCAGTTCCACGACACGCAGCACGCGGCCGACCTGTTCGCGCTGCGCGAACTCGGCAACGTCTACACCCGCCTCGGCAATCCGACGACCGACGTGCTGGAGCAGCGCGTCGCCGCGCTCGATGGCGGCGTCGCCGCGCTCGCCCTCGCCTCGGGTCAGGCGGCCTCGGCCTTCGCCGTGCAGAACCTCGCCCGCGCCGGCGACAATATCGTCAGCGGCACGGACCTTTACGGCGGCACCTGGAACCTGTTCGCCAACACGCTGAAGGATCAGGGCCTCGAAGTCCGCTTCGTCGACCCGTCCGACCCGGACGCCTTTCGCGCGGCGACCGACGCGCGCACGCGCGCCTACTACATCGAGACGCTGCCCAATCCGAAGCTCGTCGTGCCGCCGATCGCCGAGATCGCCGCGGCCGGGCGCGAGGTCGGCGTTCCGCTCGTCGTCGACAACACCGCCGCCCCCCTGCTCTGCCGCCCGCTCGAGCACGGCGCGGCGGTCGTCGTCTATTCGGCGACGAAATATCTCGGCGGCCACGGCACGTCGATCGGCGGCATCATCGTCGACGGCGGAAACTTCGACTGGGAGGCGCACGCCGAACGCCAGCCGGCGCTCAACACGCCGGACCCAAGCTATCACGGCGCGGTGTGGACGCAGGCGACGAAGCCGCTCGGCCCGGTGGCCTACATCATCAAGGCGCGCACGACGCTGCTGCGCGACGTCGGCGCCGCGCTTTCGCCGTTCAACGCCTTTCTGCTGCTGCAGGGGATCGAGACCGCGCCGCTGCGCGTCGCCCGCCACTGCGAGAACGCCGCCGCCGTCGCCCGCTGGCTGTCGCGCCGCGCCGGAGTGAAAAAAACGATCCACCCCTCGCTGCAGACGGGCGCGGCGCGCGAGCGCGCCGACCGCTACCTCAGGGGCGGCCATGGCGGCCTCGTCGGCTTCGAGCTTGCCGGCGCCGAGGAAGGCCGCAAATTCATCGATTCGCTGAAGCTGCTCTACCATGTGGCCAATATCGGCGACGCGCGCAGCCTTGCGATCCACCCGGCCACGACCACCCATTCGCAGCTTTCGGCCGAAGAGCAGCGCGCGACGGGCGTGACGCCGGGCTATGTGCGCCTGTCGATCGGCATCGAGCATATCGACGACATTCTGGCCGATCTCGACCAGGCGCTGGCGGCGGCGACGGGCCTCGCCGAGGCGGCCTGACGCTGCGGCGCGGCCTTGGTCCGAAGCCGCGCCGAGCCTCATGATTTATTGACAACTCTAGTAATCTTATAGAGTATGCGGCGGCTGCGCGCCGCCGCGGGTTGACGCGCCGGCTTTTCCGGCGCGAGACGCCGGAACTCCCGGCCGACGCCTCCCGAGCCGAACGTCTTCAGCCCCGGCTGGAGCGCGTCTTACTGTGAATGGAGCCTCGCCCATGGCGCAAGCCGCCGTCAAAGCCGAATCCCCCGCGCCGGCGCATGCGCCCGGACGCGGACGCATCTATAATTCGATCACCGAGACGATCGGCGACACCCCGCTGGTGCGGCTCGCCAAGATCGAGCGGGAGAAGGGCCTCAAGGCCCGGCTGCTCGCCAAGCTCGAGTTCTTCAACCCGCTCGCCAGCGTCAAGGACCGCATCGGCGAGCACATGATTTCAGCGCTCGAGGCCGAGGGCAAGATCACCCCCGGCAAGACGACGCTGATCGAGCCGACCTCGGGCAACACCGGCATCGCGCTCGCCTTCACGGCGGCGGCGCGCGGCTACAAGCTCATTCTCGTCATGCCCGAATCGATGTCGATCGAGCGCCGCAAGATGCTCGCCCTGCTTGGCGCCGAACTGGTCCTGACCCCTGCGGCGCAGGGCATGAAGGGCGCGATCGCGCGCTCGCTCGAACTCGCCGAATCGACCCCCGACTCGTGGATTCCGCGCCAGTTCGAAAATCCCGCGAACGTCGAAATCCACAAGAAGACGACGGCGGAGGAGATCTGGAACGACACCAGGGGCGAGATCGACTATTTCGTCGCCGGCGTCGGCACCGGCGGCACCATCACCGGCGTCGGCGAGGTGCTGAAGCCGCGCCGTCCCGGCCTCAAGGTCGTCGCGGTCGAGCCCGAGGATTCGCCGGTGCTGTCGGGCGGCCAGCCGGGCCCGCACAAGATTCAGGGCATCGGCGCAGGCTTCGTGCCGGCGATCCTCGACCGTTCGGTGATCGACGAGGTCGTGACCGTCGGCAACCAGACGGCCTTCGACACGGCGCGCCATCTCGCGCGCGCCGAGGGCATTCCGGTCGGCATCTCCTCC